>JBJTWS010000220.1:0-10563 GCA_046081905.1 Synechococcus sp.
CGTCGCTGCTGCCGGATTCCTGAGGTCAGCAACAGCCAGTACGGCTGCCTGATCGCTCAGAGATGAACGATCAGCACGCAGTCCTGCGGCCGTGCGTCCCGACCTCTGAACGCATACCCCAGCTGAATGCGCAGTTGACCGGCGCGATTCTTGAATTCATCATCGCCAATCCACCGAAAGCGCTGCTGTCCAGGCTTGGTCGCGTCAGCGTCAACCATCGCAAGCTCCATGAGGTCGTCCGAGCCGAAGTCGGTGATCACATCCCTCATGCCCTTGGAGCGCAGGCTGCTATCGGCTCGTAGATAACGAAACCTGTCCCGGCCTCCCTCAGGGGTTGATCGGAGGGTGCGATCATCATCCGCTGAAGGAGGTGGGGCGGCTGCATCCAGCTCAGCAGAAGTACCCTTTCCTCCTCGAGCGGATACCTGAAGAGTATGGCGATGATCAGAAGGAGAAGCGGTAGCACCACGTTGCTCAGCAGAGGATCTGCCGGAGCTTGCCGATCCGCTCAGTCTGTCCCCTCCATAGCCGCCAACGATGATGTCGTCCTGGCTGCTGCCCGTAATGACATCTCTGTACGATGTCCCCGTGGTCGCGCCATTGGCAAGGGTTCCTATGGTTAGGCTGATCTCGGATATGTCTGCTTGGTAGTTGGCATTGTAGTCGTCTTTGGGATAGGTATAGAAGCCTACAAAATTCGGGTTTCCTCCGCCCTGCCCATCGCCAGAATAGAGATTCATTCCGCCTTCGTCGCTCGCCTGTTTCCTGAGGATCTGGGTATAGCTATTGCCGTCTGGGGCGATGTTGCCCGTGGGTAGGGAAGGATTGTTTCCAGTCACTCCAAAATTCCATACATTGTAGTTGTCTGCGTAAAACTTCTCGCCGCTGGGCTCGTCGATGCTGGCTCCCAGTCCACCATTCATGGTTGACCAGTTCAGGTTGGTCGAAAAGTCAAAACCGTACTCAGGATATTGATCGTTTTGATTCAGCTGGCTCGCGTTGCCTGACGGCTCTGTTCCGGAAATCCACCCTGATGGATTGCCGCCTGGTCCATAGGGGACATCCAGCAGGAAGGTAATCCAGCTCTCTGTATAGATTGTGCCATTGCCAAGTGGATAGGCCCACTTGTTCATCGCCTGGAGCACCTGCTGCTGCCAGAGCTGCTGCGGCCCTGCAAAGCGCTGGTTGGCGTTATCAAACAAATCGGATACGGTGCCAACGCCCTTGCCTGAGGCAGCGCTTGTCGCTATGAACGTGTCTGGAGGGGCCGACGCCATCGCCTGAGCGACAGCCGTGGCATTGAGAAACCCGTATTTGACGCCATTGACCGTTGACTGAATTGGATAGGCCCAGTCATTGATGTAGCTTATGTCGCCACTTAGATTTGTTCCGGATAGAGTATATTCATAAAAGCTGAAAGGGTCGCTTATTGTCCATCCAGACGGCTCCCCGGCGGGTTGATCGGTAAAGATCTGCTTGCTTGAAAAGTAGATTCTGAGCTGTGTTCCTGCCGGAAGGCTGATGGAGCCTGGAGTGCTGCTGCTTGCGAGTGTTCCGCTGGAAACAATATTTGCATTGGTGTAGCCCGGCCCCACGATCCACCAGTTGAGGAGTTCTCCGCTGCTATTGGTGATCGAAAGTTGATTTGTCATTGCTCCTCTTCTGCTTTGTCCAACATTAGCGGTGTGCATCTGGGGTTGCCCGGCATCCAGGCACAGTGCATCAGCTCGATCTCGAAGCGGGGAGCGAAGGCGGGATCCTGGCGAGCGAGCCGCTTGCGATCATGGCGTGAACGCCACAGAACCAGGTCGGGCTTGCCTGGATCAGGTGCAGAGCGAGCTCAGCAGCCTTGGAGGCTGGCGTCAGTGATGGAAGCCCGTGGCTTCCTCACTGGTGAGAACGGCATGCTCGGGGTGACGTTCGAAATAGTCGATGGCGTGGCGGAAATCCTCCAGCAGCAACTCTGCGAGATCACGGCTGACGCCGTGGCGAACCAGGATTCTCTGCACCGAAAGGTCCCCACGGTTGGCCGGCATGGTGTACGCGGGCACCTGCCACCCACGCACTCGCAATCGGTCGGCCAGGGAGAAGAGGTTGAAGTTGCCTTCCGAACCTTCCTTCATCTTCCAGCAGACAGCCGGAATTCCAGCTGCAGGGTCTGCATCGTGGATTATCTCGAATGGCCCAAGCTTAGGGATTTCGTGGGCAAGGTAGTTGGCTGTTTCGTAGCAAGCGGAATGGACTTTGCGGTATCCATCCTTGCCAAGCCGAAGAAAATTGAAGTATTGGCAGATCACCTGCCCGCCCGGACGGGAAAAGTTCAAGGTGATGTCGCGCATGTTGCCACCCAGATAGTTCACCCAGAACACCATCTCCTCGGGTAGATCAGAGGCCTCACGCCAGAGCACCCAGCCCACCCCCAGGGGAGCAAGGCCGAACTTATGCCCCGAAGCATTGATCGACCTGACCCTGGGTAATTGGAAATCCCACACCAGATCGGGAGCACAGAAAGGGGCCAGGAATCCGCCGCTGGCGCCATCCACGTGAATGGGGATGTCGATGCCCGTGGACATCTGAAAGACATCGAGCGCATCGGAAAGCTGCTGCACCGGTTCATACTGACCGGTAAAGGTCACCCCCAGTGTGGGAACGACTCCAATGGTGTTTTCATCACAATACTGAAGGGCGGTTTCTGGGGTCATGATTAGCCGGTTCTGCTCCATCGGAATCTCTCGATGCTCGATGTCCCAGTAGCGGGTGAACTTGTGCCAGCAGACCTGAACCGGACCCGTGACAAGATTTGGCTTGTCGATGGATTTTCCCGCCTTCTTTCTTGCGGTCTCCCAGCGGCGCTTCATTGCCAGGCCACCCAGCATGGCGGCCTCGCTCGAGCCGATTGTGGAGGCGCCGATGGCAGTCTCAGTTGAGGGTGCATTCCAGAGATCGGCGATCATGCGGGTACAGCGGGCCTCGATCTCTGCGGTCTGGGGATACTCGTCCTTGTCCTCGATGTTCTTGTCGACGCACAGATCCATCAGAGTGCGCACTTCATCCTCCACCCACGTCTGACAGAAGGTGGCGAGATTCTGTCGTGAGTTGCCATCCAGCATCAGCTCATCACGCAAGGCCGCAAAGACAGCTCTCGGATCCCGCTCCGTAGTTGGAAAGTTCTGCTTCGGCATGGCCCGGGAGAGATCCGAAGAGGCGTACAGATCATCCTCCGATTGAGCTGCGTTCGGGGCTGTGTTCGGGGCTGTGTTGGCAGCGGTGTTGGGAGCTGTATGTAACGGCTGGGCTTGGGATGTCACCGCTGGAACCGGCTCTGGATCTCGATCCTGTCATCTTGTGGGATCGAAAGCAAGAGGTTCTCCGTAGTGCCATCCCATCCAGTCAGGATGTTCGATCCTGTTGTTGTCAGGGTGATGGTGCTCGCCGACTCTCGCGCTTCCCCTGATCAGTGGCTCCCCTCCTGTGTCTCGTTGCCCAGCGACGGGCGACAGGAGGGGGAGGTGGGATCGATCTCATCCTCGCCAGGGTTGCGGACGTTGCGGCAGGCGAACAACGTCCGGTCTTCCCTGCGGACCCAGAGCCGATCCCCCTCAGCCGAGAATCCCCTGACAGCTTCCGGCGCGCACCAGCCGGCAGCTGCTGGTGTCGATGCGTGCAACGACGTCGTTGGTTCGGGCATGGAGGATCCTGTAGTTCCGACCATCGGAACAACATCTGGCCTGCGCTTCCTGGTAGGCCCAGTATTCCACCTGGGCACTGCACTGTTTTCTCCAGCCGTCGGGATGGAGGGATTCGATGATGTACACGATGCTTGGGATGGAACGCTGCACCCAGTCCAGCAATGGCTCAGGCCGTGAGCGCAGATCTACCGATGGGGTTCGGGATCGGTGTGACGGATCCAACCGTTTCTGCGGCCCTGCGGCTCCGATTCGGGGTTCTGTGGGGAACCCGGCACGAAGCCGATCTGCTCCCGGCCTGGCCGGTGGATCCGCCATCCTCGTGGCCTCCGTCGACCGCCGCTGCTGCAGGGGCCTTCCCTGGGGCCGTTCCTGCAACCCCCGAGCGGACCGGGTTCCGGGGGATCACCGAGGTGGTCCCCCCGGAGGCGCCTGCGCGCAGCCAGCATTGCCCGCAGCTCCCCCGCCGCTTGCGGCACGGCCGGCAGCGTTAGCGTCGCCACAGGATGATGGATGGAAGTGGCGGTTCCGATGCTCAGCGAGGCGCAGCGCTGCAAGTGGGACACCAGCGACGACCAGCTCTTCTACGCCGAGCCCCGCTTTGTGCAGCATCTGGATGAGGCCTTCCGCTCCCGTCTCACCCAGCTCTACAGGGATCGGATTCCGGCCCGGGCGGTGGTGCACGATCTGATGTCGAGCTGGGTGTCGCACCTGCCCGACGATGTGATCTACGAGCGTGTGATCGGCCGTGGGCTCAACGAGAAGGAGCTGGCGGCCAATCCACGGCTCGACAGCCACTGGCTGCAGAATCTCAATGTCAACTAGGAGCTTCCGCTCCAGAGCGCCAGTGTGGATGCGGTGCTGATCGTGGCGGGTTGGCAGTATCTCCAATACCCGGAGGCGGTGGCTGCTGAGCTGCTGCGGATCACACGACCCGGCGGGCAGCTGATCGTGTCGTTCTCCAATCGCATGTTCTTCACGAAAGCCCCGCAGGTGTGGGCCGATGGCAGCGACCGCGACCACCTCACCTACGTGGCGGAGGTGCTGATGGCCCAGGGCTGGCCCAGGCCGGAGATCGTGGCCGAAGACACGCGCGCCATGGGCTGGACGGGACTGTTCGGCGGCAAGGGGGATCCCTTCTTCGCGGTGATCGCTACCCGGGCGCCATCCGTGGTCTGGCCATCGCCCCCACCGGCTGCACCCTGAGGCGGCGAAGACCTGTGCCCGGGCCCTGCCCGTGCGGTTCAGCTGCAGTGGTGGGAACCGGAGGCTGTCGGTGGGGCCGGGGGCCGGCGGAGCGTGCCAGGGACGAGCACCACCATGCGCTGCCGGAATACCCCATTAGCCGGGGCGGTCCCCTCCTGACAAGGTGGCAGGCGGAGCACGGCTGTGTCCTGAACAACGGTGTCTGCCGGCTGCGCCGGCAAGGCTGAGGGCCTGCATCCGCCACCATGCACCTCTGGATCCTGCAGAAACAGCCGGCGGGTTTGGTGGAGCCCTACGAGTCGGCGAGATTGCGTGAGGAAGCGAGGGAGCTGGGCATCTCCCTCAAGACCCTGATTCCGGAGCAGATCGATCTGGTGGTGAGCAAGGGCGGCCCCCGGTCGATCCGCTTCTGCGGTCAGGGGGTTGAGCTCCCCGATGGCCTGCTGCCACGCACCGGCAGTGGAACCGATTATTTCAGCCTGGCGATTCTCCGGCAGCTGGAGCACCTGGGTGTGCCCGTGATCAACCCCAGTCAGGCGATCGAGGCGGTCAAGGACAAGCTCTACGCCCATCAGATCCTGGCGCAATGCAACCTGCCGATTCCCCGAACCATGTTGGTGCGGTTTCCGGTGGATCCGGAGCTGGTGGCTCAGCAGATCGGCTTTCCCTGCGTGGTGAAGATGCTGGTGGGCTCCTACGGCGAGGGGATCTATCTCAGCCGTGATCCCGGCAGTTTCCGCGATCTGATGGAGCTGGTCTTTAGCCTCGACCGAAGCCAGACCTTGATTCTCCAGCAGTATCTGGGATCACGACCCGGGGAGGATCTGCGGGTGTGGGTGGTGGGTGGTCGTGTCCTCGGTGTGATGCGGCGGCGCAGCACCGATGGCAGCTTCAAGGCCAATATCAGCCGGGGTGGAGACGGCGAGCACTTCCCTCTGAACGCTGCGATCCAGGAGCTGGCCCTGGCCAGTGCCGCAGCGGTGAACCTTCAGATCGCCGGCGTGGATCTTCTTTTCGATGGCGATCATTACAGCGTCTGTGAAGTGAACAGCGCTCCGGGCTTTGCAGGTTTCGAGCAGGCCACGGGGATCAACGTGGCCCGCGAGATCCTGAGGCACTGCTGCGCCTACGTGGAGCAGCGATTCCGCAAGGAAATGTCGCTGGTTCCCATGCATGGCTGAACGGGCTGGATCCCTGCCTGGAGGGAAGGCTCCGGCAGTGCCGTTGGGGCCTGCTTACCGCAGCGTGCAGGGCTCACGCTCCGCCCAGGCAATCTGGCTCGGCGTTTCCCTGCGGAAGCTCTTGAGCAGGTGGCTGTCGGCCT
This sequence comes from Synechococcus sp., assembly GCA_046081905.1. GTDB lineage: Bacteria > Cyanobacteriota > Cyanobacteriia > PCC-6307 > Cyanobiaceae > CBW1002. The sequence goes on from JBJTWS010000220.1 coordinate 6,217, forward strand.
GGAGTTCTTCGGCCAGCACCTGGCAGGCCTTTTCCGGCATGGTGTGGTCCCCGCAGGTGAAGACGTCCACGGCCGCATAGCCTGACTCCGGCCATGTGTGGATCGAGATATGGGATTCGGCCAACAGGGCCAATCCCGTTACCCCATGGGGTTGAAAGCTGTGGGTGATCAGATTCAGGAGCGTCGCGCCAGCACGCAGGGCTGCGTTCGTGATGGCGGATCGGATCAGGAGCTCGTCGTTGAGCCGGGCAACGTTACAGCCGTACAGCTCAAGGATGCAGTGTTTGCCGACAGTATTGGTGACTGGCGCTTGGCACGGGGACGAAGGCAGGGTCCATCCAGGGTTGGGGTGGAAGCGCGCAAAGGCTTCACTCATCAACGGAGGTGCAAGGTGCATGTCCACCTAAGCACGTCGGCCACGGCCGCCGCCAGCATCAGCGTGGGCGTCGCAGCAGCAGCAGGGTGCAGTCGTCCTCGAGGGCCTGGCTTCCGCTGAACGTGGTGAGGGCTTCACGCAGCTCGTCGAGGAGTCCGGGCAGCGGCGCCTCCCCCCGCTGCAGGAGCAGATCCCGGCAGGGGGCGATGCCGAAGGGCTGGCCGGTGGCGTCTTCCGCCTCGCTGAGCCCATCGGTGTAGGCGAACAGCAGATCACCAGGGTTCAGTTGCACGGTCTCGGCCCTGTAGGTGGCCCGCGGGGCTACGCCGGCCAGCAGGCCCCGCGGCAGGGGAAGCTCCCTGCAGCGACCTTCCTGAATCAGCAGAGGCGGCAGATGGCCGGCATTGGTGCAGGTGAAGGTGCCCTGGCTCAGGTCCAGATAGCCGCAGAAGAGGGTGCTGAACAGGCAGGTGTCGTTGCCCTCGCACAGGAAGGCATTCAGCTGCTCCATCACGCTCTCCGGTGCCGTGGCGCTCATCGCCAGGCTGCGCAGGAGTCCGATCGTGCGCGCCATCAGCAGGGCTGCGCCGATCCCATGGCCCGACACATCGCCGATGCAGACGAACAGGCGCTCGTCGTTGGTGAAGAAACTGTCGAAGAAATCACGCCCCACGCTGGTGGCCGGTTCCACCCGGGCGCAGAGATCCACGTCGTGGCGGTGGGGAAAGAGGGGATAGCGCAGGGGCAGCATGCTCACCTGGAGTTGCCGGGCCAGATCCAGCTCCTTGCGCAGATGCTCCAGTTCGAGCCGCTCGCGCAGGCTGTTCAGCGCCAGCTGGTTGGTGGTGCGGGCCCGTTCCGTGAGGCCCCGCATCATGTTGCGGGCCACGCCCGGCAGGGGCACCAGCCGCTTCCAGAAGAACGACCCGCTCACCTGCAGCACCTGCGCTGTCCCCTCCTCCTTCGCGACAGCGAGCAGGCGTTGCCGGAACCCCTCCGCAGTGATCTGCTCTGGGATCTCTGCGGGCTGCTCGATCATGTCCTCACCACGCCAGCAGCGCTGCCGCCCTGGGTGAAGGTGATGCACACCCAGTTGCTCCTGCATGGGGCGATCGACTGGCGCGAGCGTGCCGCCGAGGGGCTGCAGGCTCAGGACCGCGCTGCCCATCTCTTCGGTCGTGCCGCCTCCAGGCTCGACCCCCTCCCCGTCTGGGTGGTGCAGGCCTGTGAACAGTTCGGGGTCGAAGCGATCGACGACCCAGCGCCTGCTGCACCTGCTCCCTCGGCGGATGCGGTGCCCGGCGGACCGGAACCCGAGGCTTCACCCTCGTGGGAGGTGATTGCGCCTGCCGTGGAGACGGTTGCGCCGGCCGAACTCCTGACCGATCCCTGGGAACAGCCCGTAAGCCGGCTCTGGCCGCCGAGCCAGCTCGCCGAGGAAGTGGAGCACTGGCTGCTGGATTCCAGACCTCGGCACGAGGCCAGGGTGGGGCTGGCCTGTGTGCCCGGTGCAGCCATGCTCTGCCGGGAGGGAAGCCGGCTGGATCTGAACATCGCTGCCCTGCTTGCGGATCCTTCCGGTGTTGCCCGGGATCCCTGGATGGAGGCCCTCCGGGATCCCCTGCAGCGCGCCCTGGCCTCCGGCTGGCTGCAGCAACTGGAACTTCGGGAGCCCTTTTCGAGCCTCTACGAATCTCTCAGCCACCACTGGAAACTCGGCGGCGCGCTGCCACGGTACCAATTGCTGCGCCTTCCTTCTCTTCTGGATGCCTGGCAGCGCCTCCTGGGACCCGCCCAGCTGAAGGCAAGGCGGCTGCCCAGCACTCTGGTGGCGGACGAGCACGAAACCGAGACGCTCGAGGGGCCTGCCTCTCTGATGGTGAGGCTCGATCCCCTGGAACTGGACGCTCTCGCCGCCTGCGATCCCGCCGAGGGGGCCGCATCCCCACAGACCGATGAGGTGGAGATCGAGCTGGAAGCCGCTCTTGCCCGTCTCCGGCGTGAACACCACAACCGTGCGTTCTGGGAGGCGCCCGCGGCGGACTCGAAGGCCCGGGCCGCCGACCGGCTGGAACCCCTCCGGCTTCTTCTGCGGGAGGCCGGCTTCTATGCCTCCGTGGCCGATGGCCTGGGCTGCCTGCGGCGATGGCAGGCAGGGGCCCTGGCCTGTCTGGAGCGCGCCCAGGTGTGGGCTGTTGATCCGAGCGTGAACGCCCCAGACCTGCTCTCCCTGGGGCAGATCATCACCGAGCACTCCGGGAGCCTGCCGTGCCTCCGGAAGCGCCTTCCCCTGATCGAACTGTTCGATCGCATGGGAGGCCGCGAGGTGGTCTATGTGGGCTGGGAGGCGGAGGCGGTGTTGGAGCAGCACCGGAGTGGTCGAGCCTTCCGCCTCTTTGCAGATCGACCCATCGTTCCTTATGGCCTGCGGGTGGTGGCCATGCCAGGCAGCCGTCACCCGCACCGTCCCCAGAGCGGTTTCCGCGAAAGCCTCGACCAGCTGGTCGCGGCTGTGGAGCGCGAGCACGCTGCTCGCCCCCTGGATCTGCTCCTGGTGGACCAGGGTGCCTATCGCCTCCCCCTGCTTGAACTGATCGAGCGGCGGCATGGTGTTGTGGCCCTGGCCCCTGGACCGGAGCTCCTGCAGCTCTTCGGTCTCGACCGCCCCGGGCTGCCCCGCTGGTGGGAGGAGCGCCGGGATCCTGCGATGTGGCGGCAGCTGGCCTGAGTCTTCCTCGCGACCAGCGGGAACCCCGCCCTGCAGCAAGCTGGATCCATTCCCGTAGTCCCATGCCCCAGACCACCCGCGAGCGCACGGCCGCCCTGATTCCCGCCCATCCGGACGGCAGCCGCCGGGAGCGGCCCTCCGCGCCGGAGGCCCAGCCCCGGGGTTTCGGCGGCGGCGGCACCTCCCGGGGCGGGAAGCGCCGGGGCGGCAAGCGCAGTCCTGCGCTGAGCAAGGCCGACTGGGGCCCGCTCGGCAAGCATCCCGACCTGGACGCCATCGTGGCCCGCCAGCGCTTGCACCTGCCCCTGTCGGGGCGGCTCACGGCGGCGCAGGTGAACCAGGCCTGGAAGCGCTGCGCCGGTGAGCACCATCCCGACCGGGGCGGAGCACACGACACGATGCAGCTGGTGAACGGCGCCCGGGATCTGCTGCTGGGCCGCCAGCTGGACTGAGGGCAGCTGGCCGGTTCCCGCGGAACGGATCCCCGTATCGCCGGTGACCTCCATCGCTCTGCCGCCGGCGGCAGGCTGGTTCGTGCCCTTGGAGACCTTCCATGCGCGAGATCGTTTTCCACGTTCTCCGCGAGCAACACGGCCAGCTGGAAGCCAGTGCCCTCGGCGGAACGCTCACGATCACCGCGGCCACCCTGGAGGAACTGCACCATGAGGCCCGCGACGCCCTGATCGCCCTCCACGGGGCCGCCCACGCCACCTACCGGGCCCGGATCCGCCGCGCCAAGCCCGCCAGTGGCATCCGTCCCCTGGTGCTCACCGCGCTGCCGGCCTGAGGTTCCGTCGCGGCCGGCTGGGGGGCTGGCCCGCCGCCCTGGACGGCTCCGGGGGGAGCGCTATCACCGGCTCACGCCCTAAACTCCAAAATCCCTTTGGCGTCGATGGGAAAACCGTCATCCACAGCTTTGCTGACGCACAAGGCAAACATGATTGAACTTTCTGAACATGCGTGTTGCCATCGTTGATCCTCCGTCGGCCTATAAATCCCTGTTTGACCATCTTCGGCGTGAAGACTTGCTCACAGAAGTCATCAATTATCAGGGCGCGCTGGGACCGGAAAGCTGCGATATTGTGCTCAGTTCAAGTGCAGAATGGAACAGCCGTTCCGCCACGATGATCGCCCGGGCAAAACGCGCTGGACTGCCCACGCTTCATATTGTTGATGGTGTTGTGAAATGGGGGACGGCCTGGCCCCATCTTGGGGAGGATGCGGTGAGACATTTGGATGAAAA
>JBJTWS010000221.1:0-5450 GCA_046081905.1 Synechococcus sp.
CGCGTGGGGTGAAGCTGGCCACCACCACCCTGCACGTGGGTCTGGGCACGTTCCGGCCGATCGAAACCGAAGATCTGAGCGCTCTGGAGCTCCACAGCGAGTGGGTGGAGGTGAGCCCGGCGCTGGTGGAGGCGGTGGCGGCCTGCCGGGCGGCCGGTGGCCGGGTGATCGCCATCGGCACCACCTCGGTGCGCAGTCTGGCGGCCGTGGCCCAGCTGCATGGCGGCGTGCTCCAACCCCACACCGGCCCGGTGAATCTGGTGATCCAGCCCGGCTACCGATTCCAGGTGGTGCAGGGCCTGCTCACCAACTTCCACCTGCCGAAGAGCTCGCTGCTGCTGCTGGTGAGCGCCCTGATCGGCCGCGAGCGCCTGCTCGCCCTCTACGCCGAGGCGATCGAGCGCCAGTACCGCTTCTTCTCCTACGGCGATGCCATGTGGATCGCGCCGGAGGCGGTGCTGGATCCGTCGCGGCCGCTCAGGTGATCCAGCCGGCGTCAAAGGCGTTGCTCCCCTCCAGGCGGATGCGCAGATCGGCCCGTCCATCCCCATCGACATCGCCCTTCAGTACTCCGCCGACGAAGCGCAGCTCCGCTCCGCTGCCCGTGAACGGTTGCGCCCCGAGGAAGGTCCAGCCCGGATTGGCAAAGGGGTCGCTGCCATCGAGGATGGCCGTGAGCCCCAGCCGATCGCCTTCGCCGCTGTTGAAATCGGTGATCACATCCCGCCAGGAGGCACGCACATCCCGCAGCTCGTAGGCAAAGAAGTCGGCGTCGCGGCCGACGGACAGGGTGTCTGATCCCCTGCCGCCGCTGAGCCAGTCGGTGCCGCGCTCGCCTTCCAGCCGGTCCTTGCCCTGATCGCCCGACAGGGCATCATTGCCACGACCGCCGAGCAGGGTATCGCCAGCAGCCAGGCCGATCAGTTCGGTATTGCCGCTCTTCGCCACCAGCAGATTGGGCCGGTTGTTGCCGATCTCCCGGGCGCCCAGGGTTGCACCCTCGATGGCTGAAGCGGCGCTCTTCAGGGTGAGGGCCATGGCCTTGCCCGCCATCACCTGGCCATTGCTGGCATTGTGGACTGTGTCGAAGTAGAGGAAGGAGTCGGTCTCCTGATCCGTGAGGGGTTGGTCCTTGGCCTGGGCATAGGAGAGTGTGTCCTGGATGCCGAAATCGGCGAAATCCCCAAGCTGCTCACCATAGAGCTTCCAGTTGTCTCCAAATTCGGGTGAGTGATAGATCACGGCCGCATAGGGGAACTGCCGGGCGACATCGGCAACCATTGCGGCATAGTCCCGCTGGAACCTCTCGAGGCCGCCGGCGTCGTCGAATTGCTTCCACTGTTGCAACCAGGCCGGGGCATCGGGAGCGCTGGCTGCCGCAAGGATCTCGCTGAGAAACGGCATCTGATACGGCACCGCGTTCACCGTGCCTCTGAAATCAGCCATGCCGAAGGTCAGCAGCTGACGCGCGCCCATCGCCCGAAGGAGAACCCGGAGGTTCTCGCGCATGTTGAGCAGTGCCTGCTGGAATACACCGGCAAGGTCGGGATTTTCCTCGATCTGGGCCACCAGCAGGTCATTGCCTCCACCCTCGACGAGGGTGAGCTCCCGCGAGGTGGGGCGCACCCCCTGGGCCAGCGCGGCTCGGATCTGGTTCTGGACTCCGGTGTTGGACAGCTGCGGGATCAGCGTGGCCAGAGGCACGTTGGTGTTCGTTGCCGGATCGGGCACCTCCAGCACGTTGTACACGCTCGCGCTGCCGCTGGTGGCGCCACCGATGGAAAAGGATGGTCCCCCGGGTGTGCCGAGACCGGGAGGCGTGACATAGGGATTGGCGAGCAGATAGTAGGGGCTGGGGAGCTGCTCGTTGGGGGCTGGAATCGATGGAGGCGTTAGGCCTAGCCGGATGCGCAGGTCCAGCTGGCTGACGGGATTTCCGTTGCTGAAGGTGACGCCACTCCAGGGCGGCAGCACCGTGGGATCAAGAACGGTTTTGTAGACGAAGGCAGCCAGAGAGCCATAGTCGGTGAGGCTGTCACCGAAGGTATACATTCCCTTGAAGAGTTCCTTGATGCCTTTCTCGGTCGGGTTCTTCTTCATGGTTGCGATGCGTGCCAGGAAGCAACGCTAAGGAGCCTCAACTCTTCGTTCAGGGATTGTGACGATGTCACATGTCTGCGCCGCTCAGACTGCGCTGCCAGGTCCTTGGGCGAGATCGGCAAAAGAAAAAGCCCCTGGATCTCCCAGGGGCTTTTCGGCAGAGGCGCCGGGGGCGCGGGTAGGAATCGTGAATCAGGCGGCGGCCAGGTTGGCGGCCACGAAGTCCCAGTTCACCAGCTTCTCGAGGTAGGTGGTGATGTAGTCGGGGCGGCGGTTCTGGTAGTCGAGGTAGTAAGCGTGCTCCCACACGTCCATGGTGAGCAGGGCCTTCTGGCCGTGAGCCAGGGGCAGGTCGGCGTTGGCGGTCTTGGTGACCTTCAGGGTGCCGTTCTCGAGCACCAGCCAGGCCCAGCCGCTGCCGAACTGGGTGGCACCGGCGGCCTTGAAGGCCTCCACGAACTTCTCGAAGCCGCCGAAATCGGCATCGATCTTCTCGGCCAGGGCGCCGCTGGGGCTGCCGCCACCACCGGGCTTCATGCACTGCCAGTAGAAGCTGTGGTTCCACACCTGGGCGGCATTGTTGAACACACCGGCCTTGCTGGCATCCCCGGCCAGGGCGGTGATCGTGTCCTCGAGGCTCTTGCCCTCGAGGTCGGTGCCGGCCACGAGGTTGTTGAGGTTGGTCACGTAAGCGTTGTGGTGCTTGCCGTGGTGGTACTCCAGGGTGGAGCGGGAGATATGGGGCTCGAGCGCGTCGAGGTCGTAGGGAAGGGCGGGAAGGGTATGGGCCATGGAAGCGGTCAGGGAGTAAGGAAGAAGGGGTGGGGGAGTGTGAGAAAAGAGACGCGGCGGTGTGCCGTCAGCCCGCGGATCCTAACGATTGCTACAGGTTCGGCTGGCTGCCTCAGCGGCCCACCTGGAGCAGTTCCACTTCGAAGATCAGGGTGGCGTTCGGGGGGATCACGCCGCCGGCACCGCGTTCGCCATAGGCGAGGTCGGGGGGGATCACCAGCTTGCGCTTGCCGCCCACCTTCATGCCGGCCACGCCCTCATCCCAGCCGCGGATCACTCGGCCGGCGCCGAGGGGGAAGGAGAAGGGGCCGCGGCCGTAGCTGCTGTCGAACTCCTTGCCGCTCTCGAGGGTGCCGCGGTAGTTCACCGACACGTTCTGGCCGGCGGTGGCCTCCGCCCCGTCGCCGATCACCAGGTCGGTGATGCGCAGGCCGCTCTCGGTCATGCGCTCCTTCTGGGCTTCCAGGTTCCCTCCGAGGGCGGAGGCTCCCTGGGCGAGGGCGTCGTCGCCGGTGGCGGGGGCGGGGCTGTCGGGGGCCATGGCGAACAGGGTGGGGTTGGGGTCGTTGGGGTCGAGTTCCAGCGGCGCCGCCACGGCCTGGCGCACCGCCGCGGGGGCGGCCGCGGTGGCGACGGCGGGTGCCGCCGGTGCTTCGGTGGCGGTGGCGGCCGCTGTCGTGGCCGCAGCCGTCGTTGCGGCAGTGGCGGCCGGCAGCAGGGTGGAGGGAGCCACCAGCTGGCTCACGAAGGCCACCAGCAGGCAGGCAATGAACACCGCCGTGCTGATCAGGATGTCGCGCATGGCAGGGAAGTGAGGGCTGGAGCTGGGGGCGATTCTGCCGGTCAGTCGGACACCTCGCCGTTGTTCTGCTTCTGCCGCAGGGCCTGCTCCAGCCGGTCGATCCGGCCGCGCAGTTCATCGAGCTCCCGCTGGCGGGCCAGGCCCAGGTCCTGCAGCAGCTGGTCGCGGTTGCGCTCCAGCTGTCGCTCGGCCTGCTGCTCCAGCTCCGGGGTCTCCCCCTTGAGCGCCTTGAGCACGTCCTCCACCAGGGCCTGGGCCTGGCCGGCATCGAGGCGACCGCTGCGCACCCATTCCTGGCTCACCTGACGCAGCCGATCGGCCACCAGGGAGGTGGTGCCGAGGCCGCGCAGCAGCACCATCTGCAGCAGGTTGCCCTGGTCCATCGATCGGAGCGGTTCCGTGGGCCTTCACCTTGGCGGTTCCTAGGCTCCGCCGCCATGGGGGAAGACCGGCGAGCCTGGTGGAGTGCGGCGGTGGTGGCCGGCGCGGCCGCCGGCTTTGCCCTGCCTCCCCTGGGGGCGCCCTGGCTGCTCTGGCCTGCCCTGGCGGTGCTCTGGGCCCTGCCCCGCTCACCCCTGGGCTGGCGCGGCGGCCTGGCCTGGGGCGGCCTGGCGGTGCTGGTGAGCCACCGCTGGTTGCTGTGGCTGCACCCGCTCGACTGGATCGGGGTGCCCCTGCCCCTGAGCCTGCCGATCTGCCTGCTGCTCTGGGGCCTCTGCGGCGCGGCGGCGGCCCTGCTGGTGGCCCTCTGGCTCGCGGCGGTGCAGCGCTGCGAACGCCTCTGGGTGGCCGAGGCGCGGGGGCAGCGGCGGGCCTGGGTCCCCTCCTTGCCCACGGCGGTGCTGATGGCCTGCCTCTGGGGCCTGGGGGAGGGCCTTCTGGCCCGTGGCCCCCTGTTCTGGATCGGCCTGGGTGCTTCGGCCCTGCCGGGGGATCCCCTCCTGGCGGCCTGGGCGCGGCTGGGGGGCGCGCCCCTGATCGCGGCGCTGCAGCTGCTGATCGGCTGGCTGCTGCTGCGCTGCCTGCGGCTCGACGGCCGCCGCCGGGTTCCCGCTCTGCTGGCCGCGGCCGTGCTGGTGGCGCTCGTGCATCTGGGGGGCTCCGCCCTGCTGGCCGGCCCGGAGGGGGCGCCGGAGGCCACCACCCAGGTGCTGGTGGTGCAGCCCGCGATCCCCACCCGCGAGAAATTCCAGCTGCCCCAGCAGAGGCTGCTGCTGCAGCGTCTCGCCGCCGCCCAGCGCCTGGCTGCGGCTGCCCGACAGGCCGGCGAGCCGCTGGAAGCGGTGCTGCTTCCGGAGGGGGCCCTCCCCCTGGATCAGCCCCTGCCGGAGCCGGCGGCGGTGGAGCTGCTCAGCGGCGGATTCCGCCGGCAGGAGCAGGAGGTGCGCAGCAGTCTGCTGCGCTTTGCCCCCGGCGATCAGGCTTCTCCCAGCGGCTGGATCGACAAGAGCCGCCTGGTGCCCCTGGGGGAGTGGGTCCCCCTGGCGAACCTCTGGCGCTGGAGCGGTCTCTCGGCCGTGGGGGGTGTGGAGCCGGGCAGCCCGTCGCGGCTGCTGGCGCGCCCGCGGGCCCCGGTGGGGGTGGCGATCTGCTACGAGATCGCCGATGGTGCCATCCAGCGTCAGGCGGTGCGGCAGGGGGCCCGCTGGCTGCTGGCCAGCGCCAACCTCGATCCCTACCCGCTGCAGCTGCAGCGCCAGTTCCAGGCCCTGGCGCGCCTGCGGGCCCTGGAAACGGGACGCTGGCTGGTGAGTTC
>JBJTWS010000222.1:0-6750 GCA_046081905.1 Synechococcus sp.
GGCGCCGCCAGGCCCTGGCGGGACTGCACCTGCACGCTTGTGCCGGATCTGGCGACGACAGCGATGCCTTCGATACGGGCCTGGGGCGTCTGGGTATGGATCCCAGCTTCGTTCTGTCGTTGAAGAGCGCCCTCGCCGATCGGCCCCAGAGCCTGGCTTGGCTGCTGGATCAGGCCTCGCTGGATCTCGAGGATGCGCTGATGAGGCTCTCCGTTCTGATCGGCGCGGCAGTGATCGGTGTGAGCTTCTCCAGCGATGCCGGTTCTCAGACTTCAGCAAGCTCCATCGCCGGTTTTAATCGGGAGTGCCTCGACCAGATTACGGCGGGCGAGGAGATCGGCGCCCTGCTTTCGCCTGTGCTGCTTCAGCCCGTCACCATCAGCCCGCTGGAGGGCTTCTTCCTGCGGGTCGCCAACGCGGATCTGTCGCCGGAAGACATTGTCCAGCTGGTGTGGATGGGGATCACCATGGCGGGAGGCGTTGTGAAGGACCGCGAAGATCGCCCGATCGAGGACCCGAACCAGGCGCTGAACCAGCTAGGGGAGTTCTGGGAGTCCTTCGCCGGGGAGCGGCTGCCGGTGCTGCGGCGGCTGGGTATCGCCTCTCCCCCCTCGTAGGCCAGCCCCCTTCAGCCGTCGTTCAACGCGCTCAGAACTGGAGCGACCATGGCGTCGCCGAGAGTGGCGTCGCCGAGAGTGGCGTCGCTGTGAAAGTACCCGTTGCCGCTTATTTCTTGCAGCACCGGGCCGGCGTGAGTGGAATCCTCAGGTTGGAGAGCAGTTCAAGAAATTGAGGCGGCGGCGCTCTGGGGACTGGGGAGCCCCTGGCCACCGCTGCCTAGGATCGACCCATCACGTGGTGGTCCCTGTCGGCCGCCGGTCGCTGCTCCCTATGACCGACGTTCCCGTTCAACGGATCCGAAACTTCTGCATCATCGCCCACATCGACCACGGCAAGTCGACCCTGGCCGACCGGTTGCTGCAGGAAACGGGCACGGTGGCGGCCCGCGACATGCAGGAGCAGTTCCTCGACAACATGGAACTGGAGCGGGAGCGCGGCATCACCATCAAGCTCCAGGCCGCTCGCATGGAGTACAGGGCCGCTGACGGTGAGATCTACATCCTCAACCTGATCGACACCCCCGGTCATGTTGATTTCTCCTATGAAGTCAGCCGTTCGCTGCAGGCCTGCGAAGGGGCTCTGCTGGTGGTGGATGCCAGTCAGGGCGTGGAGGCACAGACCCTTGCCAACGTCTATCTGGCTCTCGAGAACGACCTGGAGATCATCCCTGTTCTCAACAAGATCGACCTGCCCGGTGCCGATCCCGAGTGCATCGCCGAGGAGATCGAGTCGATCATCGGCCTCGACACCTCGAATGCCATTTCCTGCTCCGCCAAGACGGGTCTGGGCATCGGCGAGATCCTGCAGACGGTGGTCGATCGGGTGCCGCCGCCGCCCGACAAGGTCGATGAGCCGCTGCGCGCGCTGATCTTCGACTCCTACTACGATCCCTATCGTGGGGTGATCGTTTACTTCCGCGTGCTCAGCGGCACCATCTCCCGCAAGGACAAGGTGCTGCTGATGGCCAGCGGCAAGACCTACGAACTCGATGAGGTGGGGGTGATGGCCCCCGATCAGCGCCAGGTGGGCAGCCTCCACGCAGGAGAGGTGGGCTATCTGGCTGCCTCGATCAAGGCTGTGGCTGATGCCCGTGTGGGCGACACGATCACCCTGCTCAACGACCCCGCTACCGAGCCGTTGCCCGGTTACACCGAGGCGAAGCCGATGGTGTTCTGCGGCCTGTTCCCCACCGACGCCGACCAGTACCCCGACCTGCGCGAGGCCCTCGACAAGTTGCAGCTCAGCGATGCGGCGCTGCTGTATGAACCCGAGACAAGCAGCGCCATGGGCTTCGGCTTCCGCTGCGGTTTTCTGGGCCTGCTGCACATGGAGATCGTGCAGGAGAGGCTGGAGCGCGAATACGACCTCGACCTGATCGTCACCGCTCCTTCGGTGATCTATCGGATCAACATGATCGACGGCAGCACGCTGATGGTCGACAACCCGGCCACCCTTCCCGATCCTCAGAAGCGCGAATCGATCGAAGAGCCCTACGTGAAGCTCGAGATCTACACCCCCAACGCCTACAACGGCACCTTGATGGAGCTGTGCCAGGAGCGCCGCGGTGAGTTCATCGACATGAAGTTCATCACCACTGACCGGGTCACGCTCCACTACGAGATGCCCCTGGCTGAGGTGGTCACGGATTTCTTCGACCAGATGAAGAGCCGCACCAAGGGCTACGCCTCGATGGAGTATCACCTGATCGGCTATCGCAAGAATGAGCTGGTGCGCCTCGATGTGCTGATCAACGCCGAGCGGGCCGACCCGCTCACCACGATCGTGCACCGCGACAAGGCCTACAACGTGGGCAAGGGCCTGGTGGAGAAGCTCAAGGAGCTGATCCCCCGCCAGCAGTTCAAGATCCCGATCCAGGCCGCCATCGGCAGCCGCGTGATCGCCTCTGAAAGCATCAGCGCCATGCGCAAGGACGTGCTCGCCAAGTGCTACGGCGGCGACATCTCCCGCAAGAAGAAACTGCTGCAGAAGCAGGCCAAGGGCAAGAAGCGCATGAAGGCCATGGGCAAGGTGGAGGTGCCGCAGGAGGCCTTCATGGCTGTGTTGAAGCTGAATCAGTAGGTGTACGGCGTTCAGTCGCCTTGACTGATGCAGCATGTTCATCCCCTATGGGATGCGGAATCCACGCACTTGGATATCAGCCAGATGCAATCCTTCGCTCGCCAGGCTAAGCAGCACGACACTTGTGCCGGCGAAGTCTTCAGGGAGACGCTGCCGATGGCGGAGCTCGCGGCCCTGCAGGAAGGCGTCGCTTAGTTGAAGTCGCACGCTGCGCCGTAAATGGCGCGGATCATCGAGATCTCCTGGCAGGGCGACCAGTCGCGCTGCCCGCCCGAAGCAGCTGTCGGATCGATTGCTGATTTCCAGCTCCTCCATGAGGCAGTGTCCGCCCAAATCAATGCGAATCCACTGCCCAGCCATTAGCTCAGTGTGGAAGAAGAAGGGGTGTTGCGCCCTCACCAGTCCGTGATCAGGCCAGCTGCCGTAGCTGCTGCTCAGGGTGTAGGGGCGGCCGTGGCAGAGCTCCTCGATCGGGCCCTGGCCCTGGATGGGGGCTGGCGCTGGCGGTCGATTCTCCTCCTGGATGCTCAGCAGGCCATGGCAGAGATTGAGCAGTTGATCCAGGCTGCTGGTCTGGGTGGTCAGCCGGCGATCCAGCTGTTCGAGCTTTCGGGACGTGTAGGTCAGGCTGTCGCTGATGCGCTTGGCGTTGCTCGCTGCGGTGGGGCTGATCTCGGGCCAGGTTTCATCGAGGAACAGGGGTGGCCGCGTCGGCATGTTCTGGATGTCCAGGGGATGCGGCAGCTGAACGGGCAGGGCATCGCCGGGGCGGGCTGCGAGCAGGTCATGACGCACCAGCGTCACCTCCAGCACATCGGGAAAGCTGCGCCCCCCGGGCTGGCTGCGCCAGGTGCCACAGGCATTGTTGGGATGGGCATGCACACAGGTGAATTGTGCGCTGAGCTGTTGCAGCAATGGCCGCACTGAACCGTAGAAAAAGGCTGGTGAACCGGGAATCTGGTTCAGCCAATGCAGCTCGAGAACAATGATGCCGAAGCCGGCCAGGAGTTCCGGGCTGGCGCTGCCGAGATTGGCGTACTCACCCCCTTCGATGTCGATCTGCAGAATCCAGCGTCCACGGCTCCCGGCTGGGGCGCAGCGGTCGACCCATTGCTGCAGGCTCTGGCTGTTGTCGCAGCCCTCCGGCTCCAGCCATGTCTGATCAAAGACTTGCAGGCCTGGAATCAGTGGGGTTTTCAGGCGCTCCGGGCTGGTGGAGTAGTCACAGAGAAAGGAGGGGATCTTGTGGTTGTGGGCCAGCTCGTCTTCAAAGGGCTTGCGATCGGCGACGCCTGGAGAGAAACAGGCGCGCATCTCGCTGATGAAATCAGGCACCAGATAGGCCCCGTCGCCACTGCCGCCGACCCGGATCAGCGCTGATGGGCAGGGGCGTGGTCGCAGGCTGTCGAGCGCTGTTTCGATGTGTTGTTGATAAACCGTTGGCTTCTGATTCACAAAGCCGTCGTGGGAGCTGTGGAAATAGCTGATGCTGTCCTCGATGTTGAGCGGCTGTTCGGGGGTCTCCAGGGACAGAAAGCCGCCCCACAGCGGCAGGTCGCCCCAGCGGTTGATCTCGATGCAGCCGCTGGCGTGAACGGCCTGGCAGAAGCGCTGAAAGCGTGTGTTCTGCCGGTAGTGCTTGAGATCAATGATCGCGCAGCTGGTGTACGGGCAGTTGGCGATGCTCGGTTGATGGTCGAGATTTTCCTGGCTGGCGAAGTCGCGGAGAAAGGCTTCCAGTCCGACGGTCACGTCCGGGTGGTCCTTCTGTCGGCCGGGAGTGAGGTAAGTCAGGCCTTCGTGCTGCATGCGCTGGATGCAGCGGGGGAGGTCCACGTGTGCGACTGTGCAGTCATCGTCCAGGCGGACAAGATAATCCCAGTTCTCGGTGTAGCGCAGAAAGCCGTCCAGCCAGAAACGGCACATGCATTTGTAGCCATGGGAGAAGCGTTCGGATTTGCTGGTGGGCACCACTCGGATTCTTGTTGGGCTGGCAGGGTTGGCGCGAACTCGGCGCTGACATCAATGAATGTCAGCGGCGCGAGTCGTGATCTTGCGCGAATGTAAATCTGTTGCTCAGGGGTGATATTGCCTTCGTGAAAAATCAGGTGCTCCACGCTGATCGTGGGTTCGCTCCTGTTGCCATTGGCCTGGGCAGGGTTGCCGTTCGTCGCTGCCTCACCCACGTCGTGCCGCAGGGCGACATCCAGGGCCCGGTTGCGCTGGATCAGAGGGGCGTAGTCGCTCAGCTGCTCGTGGCCGCGGCTGAGGACCGCCACAGCCACGCGAATGGTGGCGGTGCGGGCGATGGTGCTGGCCTTGGACATCAGCGGTGGATGGTTGGGTGGGAGCGTGCAGGCGGTGTCGTGGCCGCGGGCTGCAGCAGCGCTTGGATGGCGCTGCTGAGCCGGGAATAGCGGGAGAGCTTCAGCACCAGCCAGTCGCCGGGTTGGAGGTCGTCCGCCAGGGCCTGGACCAGAGTGTTGCTGTCGGTGCTGTGCAGCCCCACCCGCTCCTCGGGCAGGGCTGCACAGGTGTGGGACGTTTCGCGGCCGTGGGCATAGACCCGATCGATGCCATGCAGCAGCACCAGGTCGGCCAGGGAGCGGTGCAGGGCGGCAGACGGCTCCCCCAGCTCCGCCATCGAGCCCAGCACCAGCAGCCGGCGGCCGCCCTGGCCCTGGCTGCGGTGCTCCAGGTGCGCCAATGCAGAGCGCAGCGATGCCGGATTGGCGCTGAAGCTGTCATCGATCAGCTGAATCGTGCCGTGCTGCCAGGGCTGCGCCGAGGTGGCGCAGTGGCGCGGCAGCGGTTCCAGCTGCTCCAGGGCGGGCAGCAGCGGCGCCGGATCGAGCCGCAGCGCCGCCAGCGCCGCCAGCATCGCCAGGCTGTTCTGCAGATCGTGCGGCGCCGGCAGCGAGAGGCGGTAGTGGAGGGGCTCCCCCAGCCAGCGCACCGTCACCTGCCAGCCGCTCTGCAGCGGTGAGGCCTCGAGCAGTTGCACATCGGCCGCCGCCGAGCGCCCGAAGCCGATCAGGCGGATGTCGCCCTCCGCTCGGGCCGCCGCCATCAGGCGCGGATGCAGCGGCGAATCCCGGTTGAACACCAGGGCGCCGCCGGGGCGCAGGGCGCGGCAGAGCAGCGACTTCTGATCAGCGATCGCCTCCAGGGTGGGATAGCAATCGGTGTGGTCGTGCTGGATGTCGGTGATCACCGCCACATCCGGCGCCGCGATCATCGCCTTGGGCAGGGTGTAGCGCGGACGGTCGGAGCTGAACTCCAGCACCGCATGACGGCTGTCCCGCGGCAGCCCCGCCAGGCTGAGCAGCACCCCGTGATAGTGATTGAAATTGCGCGGGCTGCTGTGGGTGCTCTGGTGGCGGGCCAGCAGGGCCGCCAGCCCGGCTTTGGTGGTGGATTTACCGACGCTGCCGGTCACGCACACCAGATCGCCGCTGTAGCGCTGGCGGCAGTGCTGGGCCAGTTGTGCCAGCGCCACGGCCGTGTCGGGCACCAGCGCCACCGCCAGCCCATCGGGTACGGCGGCCGGCGGCTGATCCAGCAGCACCGTGGTGGCACCGCGGCGCTGCAGCTGCGCCAGCGATTCGCGCTCCCGCTCGTAGCCCTCTCCCCAGGAGTGCGGTGAGGGCTGCACGAACAGATGGCCGGGGCGCACATCGCCGGCCAGGTAGGAGATGCCGCTGTAGTGGAGGGTGGTGCTGCTGGGGGTATGCCAGCCGCCGCTGATCAGGCCAGGGCCGTGGCTGCCCGTGAGCAGCTCCGCACTGTCAAACTGCAGGGTGGAGTCGTCGTGGCTCATGGTCCCTCCAGGTGTTGCAGGGCGATCAGGGGCAACAGCGGCGCCCGCCAGGGCCGGGCTGGGCAGCCCCGCCCAACTGCTGTGGGTGGCGGCCATCCCCCCAGCACCGCCTGGGGCTCCGGCCAGCGGATCGCTTCAAAGGGCTGGCACTGCTCCGCCAGGGCCTGGCGCAGGGCCTGGCAGCGCGCCTCCTCGCTGAGCAGGTCCGGCTGCCAGCACGCCGCCAGGGC
>JBJTWS010000223.1:0-8907 GCA_046081905.1 Synechococcus sp.
AATTCGGGGTGCCCCGCAGCCGGGGGGAGGCGGTGGAGGCCCTGGCGGCGGTGCGGGCGGCCCTCACGATGCAGCAGCGGCTGGAGGAACTCAACGGTGCCTTGGCTGCCGAGGGGCAGCCAAGGCTGCGCCAGGGCATCGGCCTGCACGTGGGGGAGGTGATCGCCGGCAACCTGGGTTCCTCCCAGCGGCTCGAGTACACCGTGGTGGGCGCAGCGGTGAATGTGGCCAGCCGGCTGGAGGGGCTCACCCGGCGCTTTCCGGAGCACCCGATCCTGCTGAGCGGCGAGCTGGTGGACCTGCTGCCCGGCCATCTGGAGGTGGAGGCCCTGGGGGAGCAGCTGGTGAAGGGCTGGCCGGAGCCGGTGCGGGTGTTCGGCCTGCGGGGGCTGAGCAGGGCTGCACTTCCCCCCGGAGGCTGACCTGGGGGAGACTGCCATTCCCTCCAGTGCGGTGGTTTCCATGGTTGCCTGTGTCCCCGGCCAGCGCACGAGCTCCCCAGGGCGCGGCACCCGGTTCACGGCGCCGCGCCTGCTCGCCCTGCTGGGTGTGGTGCTGGTTGCCCCACCAGCTCTTGCGGCAACGGAAACCGCCACCGTGGTGTAGATTCTCGAGGGCAAAGAGCTCTACATCGAGGCACGCCCGGCCCGGGTGAACGAGCGGGCCAAGACCCCGGAAACGGTGAGCACCCGCAACAGCCGCGGCCAGCTGCGCTTCCAGACCGGCGCCGTGGGGCGGATGAGCAGCTTCTCCCAGATGCGCCTCGGCAGCCGCTGCTTCCTGCTCAGCAAAGGAGAGGTGCTGGTGTCGGGCCCGCAGAGCGGCTGCACCCAGTCGTCGCGGATGAGCGTGCGCGGCACCAATTACGTGCTCTCCGTGGCCGACGACGGCCAGGCGGAGCTCTCGGTGCTGGAGGGCACCGTGGAGGTGGAGCCGCTGCGGGATGGTGAGCCCACCGGCGAGCAGCCCACCACGGTGAATGCCGGCGAGTCGCTCAAGCTCACGGCCGAGGGGGTGGTGCTGCTGCTGCGGCGCCTCAGCGCCGGCGACTACAACGCCATCCTCGGTGGCCCCCTCTTCGAGGGGTTCACCGTGCCGCTGCCGGGACTCGGCGCGCTGGAGAGCTACATCCGCAGCTCCGTGCCGGGGGTGACCATCCCCTGGGTGCCGTCGGTGCCCTCGGTTCCGGTGCCTTCGGTGCCCAGCTTCGGCATGCCGCGCTTCTTCTGATCCGCTCCTGCCCCGCAGGGCTTCTGCGCCAGCGGGGATCAGCCGTGAGGCTTCTGTGATGTCCGATTGCCAGGAGTGCCCGGCTGCCCTTCACTGGGGGTGACCTTGGTTCGCTCCGTGGTGCGTCTCCCACGTCCGTTCGGTGTGCAGGCGTTCGGTGCTCCGGCGATCCGTCCGGTGGCCGGGGCGGTCCTTCTGGCCGCCGTCCTGCTGCCGGGGGCGGCCCTCGCCCGCCCCACTGCGGTGGTTAAGGAGATCCTCGATGGCAAGGAGATATTCATCGAGGCCAAGCCGGCCAGCGTGAACCAGAAGGCCCAGGCACCGGAGGTGGTGAGCACCAAGGCCAGCCGCGGCACCCTCGCTTTCGATAACGGCGCCCTGGCCTGGATCAACCGCAATTCCCAGTTCAAGCTGCAGGCCAACTGCTTCCTGCTCACGAAGGGTCAGGTGCTGGTCTCCGGCCGGCAGAACGTCTGCACCCCCAGCGTGAAGCTCAGCGCCCGCGGCACCAACTTCGTGGTCTCCGTGGAAGACGACGGCACCACGAATCTCTCGGTGCTGGAGGGTTCGGTGACCGTGCAGGCCCACAACGCCGAGGCCAAGACCTGGGTGGATCCGGTGCAGCGGGAGGCGGTGCGCATCTCGCCCGAGGGCACCGTGGTGGATCGCCGCTGCCTTGTGGCCAGCGACTACGAGCGCTACCTCAACGGCGATCTGTTCCAGGGCTTCCAGCAGCCGATGCCGGCCCTCAGCAAGCTGGCCTCCTTCCTGCAGGTAAACGTGCCCGTGCCCGCCACGGTGCTCTCCACCCTCACGTTCGGCCTGTTCTGAGCCCGGCGCGGTTCCCGCTTCGCTCTGCCGATGGCCCTCCACCGCTCCCAGGTTGTCGTTCTCCTCTCCGGGGTGGCCGTGGCTCTGGGCGGCTTCACGGCGGCGGCCCCTCCCCTCGATTTCAAGGCCTGGGAGCGCAGCGCCGAGGGTCTGATGCTGCGGTTGCGGGGTCCGCGCCAGCCGCCGCAGACGGTAGTGCTGGTCACGATCGACGACTCCACCCTGCAGCAGGGGGCCTGGTTCCTCGATCAGCCCCGTGGCGAGGCCGGCGTTCCCTCCTGGGCCCGCGGCATCAGCACCCTGCCGTGGCCGCGGGCCCGCTACGGCGACCTGTTGACCCGCCTGTTCGAGGCCGGACCGGCGGCGGTGGGCCTCAATGTGGTGTTCGAGGGACCCAGCAGCCGTGGACCCGCCGATGATCAGGCCCTGGCTGCGGCCATTGCGCCCCACCGCGGCAAGGTGGCCCTGGCGGCGGAGATGCTCGAGACCCGCGACGCGGGGTTTGCCGGCCTCACCCTGATCCAGCCCGATGAGGTGGTGGCCCGGGCCGCCGGGCCCGCCAGCCAGGGCCTCACCAATGCCCTGCCCCCCAACCCGGGCCAGCCGAACTTCCATCCGGAGGTCTACGGCCGCACCGTGCTGCCCGCCAGCGGCGCCCGCTCCTATCCCTCCCTGCCCGCCACCCTGCTGAAGGAGGCGGGCCTTGCCAGCCGCCAGCCCGATGAGCGGCGGGAGCTCAACTTTTACGGTCCGGAGGGTTCCTTCACCACGGTGCCCGCCTGGCAGGTGCTCGATCCGGAGCGCTGGCGCCGCCATCCGATCCGCAGCAAGCTGCGCGATGCGCTGGTGCTGGTGGGTCCGGTGGTGGCCCAGGGGGGCTCCGGCACGCCCACCCCCTTCGGGCCCCTCTCCGGCGTGGAGCTGCTGGCCACGGCCACGGCCAACTCGCTGGCCGGTGATGGGCTGGCTTCCTGGCCCGCGGGCCCGGGCAGCCGCGCCCTGCTGGCCATGGCTCCCGGGGTGCTGATCCTCCTGCTGGCCTGGCAGTTTCAGGGCGCGCGGCTGCGCCTGGCCCTGGTGGGGGTGCTCCTGGTGCTGCAGCTGGCGGTTGCCTACGGCGTGTTCCTGGAGGCCAACCGCTGGATCCCCCTGTTGCCGCCCGCCCTGTCCCTGGTGCTGCTGGGGCTTCTCTACGGCGGTGATGCCTACCTCCGCGAGGAGGGGGAGCGGCGCCGGCTGCGGCGCACCTTCGAGCGCTACGTGGCCCCGTCGGTGGTGGCGGAGATCCTCTCCGACCCGGAGGACGCGGAGGGATCCTGCGGGGCCGTGCCCTGCCGGTCACCGTGCTGTTCACCGACCTGAAGGGCTTCACCCAGCTCACCCAGCTGCGCAGCGCCCAGGGGGAGATCCAGACGCACGTGCAGCAGCTGAATGTGTACCTCGGCGCGATGGTGGAGGTGATCACGGCCCATGGCGGCACTGTGGACAAGTTCATCGGCGATGCGGTGATGGCGGTGTTCGGCTCGCCGGTGGGCCGGGGGCCGGAGCAGGAGGCCACGGCGGCCCTGCGCTGCGCCGCCGCCATGCGGCAGGCCCTGGCGGAGCTCAATGCCACCTGGCGGCGGGAGGGCATCGCCGAGCTCGACAACGGCATCGGCCTGGCCAGCGGCAACGCGGTGGTGGGACAGATCGGCAGTCCGCGCCGAATGGAATTCACGGCCATCGGCGACACCGTGAACCTGGCCAGCCGGATGGAGGGCCTCACCCGCACCGCCGGAGCCCCGATCCTCTGCGATGCCCGCACCGCCGAGCTGGCCGCCGCCGAGCTCCCCACCCGCTGCCTGGGGGATCAGGCGGTGAAGGGCATGGGGGCGCTGCCGGTGTTCACCCTGGCGGGGCCGGAGCCGGTGCTGCCGCCGCCGGCGGCGGCGCAGCCGGTGCCCCAGCCCCAGAGCTGAAGCGCTCCCAGCGGAAGGCCTCCAGCGCCCAGGCCAGGGTGGTGGCCCCGTTCCCGTGGATGGCCTCCGCCAGCAGCTCCGCGGTGATCGCCGCCAGCAGCACCCCGTTGCGGTGGTGGCCGGTGGCCAGCCACAGCCCCGGGATCGGGCCGGGCCCCAGCAGGGGCGCCTGGTCGGGGGTGCAGGGGCGGAAGCCCCACCAACGCTCCATCGGCGGCCAGTGGGCGGCCTCCGGCAGCAGCTCCGTGAGGCCCGCCTGCAGCTGGCGCTGACCGAAGGGCGTGAGCCCCTCGGTGAAGCCCGCCTCCGGCTCGCTGGTGGCCCCCACCACCAGCAGGCCGTCTTCGCGGGGCACCAGGTAGGTGCCCGGCCCGAAGATCACCCGCCCCAGGGCCTGACGGGGCCCCTGCAGGGAGAGCATCTGTCCCTTCACCGGGAACACCGGCAGCTCCGGCAGCAGCCGGCCGCTCCAGGCGCCACAGGCCAGCACGGCCTGGTGGCAGGGGCGCTGCAGCCGCTCCCCCTCGGCGGTGCGCAGGTCCACGGCGGAGAGCGACCCGCCGGGGCCCCTGTGGAGGGCGAGCACCTCCGCCCCTTCCTGGAAGCCCACCCCCAGCTCCACGCAGGCCCGCTCGAGGGCGCGCATCAGGCGGCGGCGATTGTCGATCTGCCCGTCGTGGGAGAACAGCAGGCCCGCCTCCCAGCTCGCGCCGAGGCCGGGAATCTCCGCCTGCAGTTCCCGGCGCTCGAGCGGCACGCCCCAGGGGGCCGTGGCATAGGCGTCGCGCTCGGCGGCGGTGCGGAAGGGCACCACGATGCCGCAGGGGCGCAGCCTGCAGGGGAGGCCGCTGTCGGCCTCGATCTGGGCCACCCAGGCCGGAACCCGCTCCAGGCTGGCCTGGCCCAGGGCCAGCAGGGGACCCACAAGCCCCTCGGCATGGGGGGCGAGCATGCCGGCGGCCACGAAGCCAGCCGCTTCGCGGCGGCGGCGGCTGAGCACCTCCACCCGCTGCCCGCGGCGGGCCAGTTGGTGGGCCACCGCGAGGCCGATCAGGCCGCCGCCGAGGATCAGCACGGGGTCGGGGCTGGCTGCCGCCATGGACGCGGGGCGGGGAATCGCTGCTTCCAGTGTTTCAGCTGCTGCGCCGCGGCTGGGGCCGCCGCCCGGTCCATAGGATTGCCCCACCCACAAGGAGCAGGAGAGCACCGATGGCAGGGGCCGCCGCAACCGCCAACGCCGCCACCCCGGCCGCCGCCGCTCCCGCCGCCTGGGAGGCGGTGATCGGCCTGGAGACCCACGTGCAGCTGGGCACCGCCAGCAAGATCTTCACCTGCGCCTCCACCGCCTTCGGCGACGACCCCAACACCCACATCGATCCGGTGGTGTGCGGATTGCCGGGTACGCTGCCGGTGCTCAACCAGAAGGTGCTCGAGTATGCGGTGAAGGCGGCGATGGCGTTGAACCTGAAGATCGCCGAGCACAGCAAGTTCGACCGCAAGCAATACTTCTATCCCGACCTGCCGAAGAACTACCAGATCTCCCAGTACGACGAGCCGATCGCGGAAGACGGCTGGATCGAGGTGGAGGTGGCGGAAAAGGGCAAGGAGAGTTATCTCAAGCGCATCGGCATCGAGCGGCTGCACATGGAGGAGGACGCCGGCAAGCTGGTGCATGCGGGCAGCGATCGCCTGGCCGGCTCCACCCATTCGCTGGTGGATTACAACCGTGCCGGTGTGGCGCTGGCCGAGATCGTGAGCAAGCCGGACCTGCGCACCGGCCGCGAAGCCGCCGAATACGCCTCGGAGATCCGCCGGATCATGCGCTATCTGGGCGTGAGCGACGGCAACATGCAGGAAGGGTCGCTCCGCTGCGACGTGAACATCTCCGTGCGGCGCGGGCCGGATGCCCCCTTCGGCACGAAGGTGGAGATCAAGAACATGAACTCTTTCTCGGCCATCCAGAAGGCGTGTGAGTACGAGATCCAGCGGCAGATCAAGGCCAACGAAGCCGGTGAACCGGTGGTGCAGGAAACGCGCCTCTGGGATGAGGGCAATCAGCTCACTAAGAGCATGCGGGGCAAGGAGGGAGCCAGCGACTACCGCTACTTCCCCGATCCCGATCTCGGCCCGATCGAGGTGAGCGCCGAACTGCGCGAGGGCTGGCGCGCCGAGCTGCCCGAGCTGCCGGCCGCCAAGCGGCACCGCTACGCCGAGCAGCTGGGGCTGTCGCAGTACGACGCCCGGGTGCTCACCGATGAACGCCCCATGGCGGAATACTTCGAGGCGGCCGTGGCTGCCGGCGCCGAGGCCAAGGGAGTGGCCAACTGGATCACCGGCGACATCGCCGCCCATGTGAATGCCAACCGCCTTTCCTACACCGATCTTCCCTTCCGCCCCGAGCAGCTCGCCGAGATGGTGCAGTTGATCGAGGGCGGCACGATCAGCGGCAAGATCGCCAAGGAGATCCTGCCGGAACTGCTGGAGAAAGGCGGCTCGCCCAAGGCGATCGTGGAGGAGCGCGGCCTCGGCATGATCAGTGATCCGGCGGCGATCACGGCGATCGTGGAGGAGCTGCTGGCGGCCCACCCCGAGGAGGTGGAGGCCTTCCGGGGCGGCAAGAACAAGCTGCAGGGCTTCTTCGTGGGGCAGCTGATGAAGAAGACCGGCGGCAAGGCCGATCCGAAGCTGGCGAACCAGATTCTCAACCAGAAGCTGAAGGGCTGATCCCGGCGGCTGCCGATCCCGCCATGGCTCCCCAGCGTCCGCCCCGCTTCGCCCAGGGGGCGCCCTTCCAGCTCACCACCCTGGCGGCTCCGCTGCAGGAGGCCCTCGATGGGGAGCTGGAAAGGCTCCGCTTCGGGCCCGTGGAGGAAACGCCCGCCCTCGATCCGAAGTATGGGGCGGCGGTGATCGGCGGCATTTCCGCGGTGGGTCCGGGGCGGCCGCGGCTGGAGCACGCTCCCATGGGAGAGGAGCTGCAGGAGCGCTTTTACGCCAGCCTCACGCCCCTGCTGGAGGACTGGGCCGGCTGCCGGCTGGAGCGCACCTGGGCCTACGGCATCCGCAGCTACGGCCGCGGCTGCCGCCTGCACCTGCACCGCGATCGCGTCGACACCCACGTGATCAGCTGCATCGTGCACGCAAGCGATCGATCCGATCAGCCCTGGCCCCTGGATTTTGTGGATCACGATGGGACGCCCCACCAGGTGTTCTTCCGCCGCGGTTCGCTGCTGCTGTACGAGAGCCTCTGCCCCCACGGCCGGCTGACCCCCTTCGCGGGGGAGTACTACCGCAACCTCTATTTCCACTGGCGGCCGGTGGACTGGGATCCCACGCCCCTGCGCGGAATGGTGTGCAAGTACCGCAGCCTGGAGCAGTGCCTGGCGGAATGGCGTGTGGATTCGATTCCCGCCGACTGGCAGGAGTGGTTCCGGCTCAACCGTGATCGCGGCTGCGACCGCCGCGTCCTCCTGGAGCGCGGCCTGGCCCAGGGCTTCAGCGCCGCGGCGATCACCGCCGTGCTCGACGACACGAGCCAGCCGGCCGCCCCCGTGGCCCCCGTGGCGCCCACGCTCCCCCGGGCCAGCTGGTTGGAGTGGTTCCAGGCCCGCCTCACCGATCCCCGCCAGAGTCCGCGGGCCTGGCGGCTGGATACCCCCCTGGCGCAGGTCTACGAGATCCCCGGCTTCCTCTCGCCCCAGGAGTGCGGGGCGATCCGTGCGGCGATCGATGCTTCCCTGCGCCCCTCCACCGTGACCCAGGGCCCGGCCGACTACCGCACCAGCCGCACCTGCCACCTGCGCGATGGCGATCCGGCCCTGGCGGCGGACCTGGATCAGCGCATCGCCGCGCTGCTGGGGGTGGACCCGTCTCTCTCGGAAGGTATTCAGGGCCAGCGCTACGGGGTGGGGGAGTACTTCCGCGAGCACACCGACTGGTTCACGCCCGGCACTGAGGAATACCGGCACCACACCGCTCCGGGGGGGCAGCGCACCTGGACGGTGATGATCTATCTCAACGTTGTGGAGGAGGGCGGCGAAACCCGCTTCCGCTTGCTGGATCGCACCTTCACGCCGGTGATGGGGCTGGCCCTGGCCTGGAACAACCTCATGGCCGATGGCACCCCCAACCCGTTCGTGCTGCACGAAGCCCTGCCGGTGCAGAAGGGCTGCAAGTACGTGATCACCAAGTGGTTCCGCGCCGAGCCGGGGCGCAACGGCTGAGCCTGTTCCTGGCCACCAGCGCCTGCATTCGAAGAAAGGGAATGCCTGAAGAACATAAACTATGTGGCGGAGTGGATTGGAGTTAAGGCATGGGTCCTAGGGAAACCCTGGGCAACTCCCTTCTTGATTAGGTAGCAAGCTTCGCAGCCAGCCCGGACAGCCCTAGAGTGGTACCTACGTACCAAGGGCGACGCCATGGCTATGAACCGAATCCAATTCCAGCCTGGAATGTCCGTGCCCCCAGTTCATGGATCTCTACGGCACCGAGGAGAAATGCGAGGCCGCCCTTGAGGCAGCTCGCTGGCCGGAGGGATTCCGCTGTCCTCGATGTGGACAGAAGGAGCATGGCCTGGTCTATGGACGTCGCCACAAGCGGTATCAGTGTCGACAGTGCCGCCATCAGACGACGCTCACGGCTGGAACAGTCATGGAAGCCACGAAGTTGCCTCTTACGATCTGGTTCCTCGCCTTTTACCTGATTGGTCAGGCAAAGAGCAGTACGTCCTCCCTGGCTCTGATGCAGTAACTCGGGGTGAACTACCGCACGGCATGGTTGATGCACAATAAAATCATCCAAGCGATGAGCGAGCAAGAGAATGCATGTGTCCTGCATGGAAAAGTGCAGCTGGATGATGCTTACTTCGGTGGAGAACGCAATGGTGGCA
>JBJTWS010000224.1:0-3349 GCA_046081905.1 Synechococcus sp.
GCGTGCGCGAGCTGGTGGAGACGCTGCTGGGGCATTGGCCTGGCCACTGGCAGCCAGTGGAGGTTGGGGTAGCCCCGCATGAGAGTGCGGTGCTGTTGCTGGATGCCCGGCGGGCCCGCTCCGTGTTGGGATGGGAACCACGCTGGAGATTCACCGAAGCGCTGTCCCGCACAGCGCAGTGGTACCAAGGTGTTCATGCTGGTCAGTCGGCACAAGCGCTTTGCCTGGCTCAACTCGCGGCTTATGGCGCCTGCTGAGCGCCGGAAGGCTTTCGCACCAACAGCACCATCGTGTTATCAGGGTTGACGGCACTGACTCGGTAATGCCGCATCAGGTCTGCCGGGGTTACGGGGAGTTGGTTGAGCCTGCTGAAAGGGCCAATTCCGAACAGGATCCGCTCAGGCGTGCCATTCCGGATGGATTGGATCAGCGCGATCTGATCTGTCTGCAGGAGCATCTCGGCGGGAGAGGGGCCCGTCCAGGCGGAGGCTGTGTTGGTCTCAAGGGCATAAATGGCCTGGCGTTTGCACAGCAGCAGGCAGGGTTGTGCACGGTCACTGCAGAAGCGGCGTACCATCGCTAGCTCACTTGATACATACGGTGCCGCCGGCTGCGTGGGATCAGGTGTGTTGATCAGCGGTTGACCAGCAGCTTGAACAAGGTTGGGAAGGCTCTGCATGAGGGCCAGTGAAGGCATCAGCAGGACCGTCAGTCCGGCGATTGGCAACCCTGCGCTCATGGCGGGCGCGAGGCCGCGGCGCAGGGCCAGCAGATGCCTGTCCATCAAGATGGCCAGCAGCGGGATCAGGGGCCAGCTGACGCTGACCAGATTGAAGAAGTGGGAACGCCCCTGGTAATAGGTGAACAGTCCTGATCCCAGCAGCGACAGGTAAAGCAACGGCAGCACCCTGCCCAGAGCTTGGCCTTGCTGCAGCTGGATCAGCCCGAGCAGCAGAGCAATCACGTAGCCCGCAGCAACTCCAAACCAGGCATCGGGCCATGGTGGGAGCGGCAGCATCATGAAACCCAGGCCGTAGAACGTGGCCTGAAAGCCCGTCACCCAGGCCAGGTGCAGGGGGGCCTGGGCTTTAAGGCTGAGAGCCCCTACCGCTCCGGTGAGCAGAGCCACACTGCCGATCGGAAAAACCAGGGTCGCCACAGTGAGGGATCGCCAGTTCCATCGCCCGAATCGGCGGCCGCTGATCCCGGCGATGCCGCTCAGCAATGCCAGCAGCATCGAAACGGCATAGAGCACAGCGGCACCGCTATCAAGATTCCAGAACAGGCAGAGTGCCGTCCAAGCGGAGATCAGCCCAATCCTCGGCCAGCAGAGCTTGCGGAACAGCCAGAAAACAAGAGGAATCGAGAGCGCAGGGCCGGCGAAGCGCACTGGCCAGTATTGGAAGTAGGGATCGAATTCGCTGAAACGAAACCCGCTCACACTGTGAAGCCCGAAGGTGAGCATCGCCAGTGCCAGCGCTGCCACCCATGCCAGCCAGGGGTTGTGGAGGCGGTGGCGCAACATGCTCAGAACAGCGAGCAGTGAGAGAAGCTGGACGATCGCGAAGGCCAGGGTCACGCCCCGCAAGCCATCCGGTAATCCATGAAGCACCGGGGCCAGCAGTTCCGGGTACAGCCCGTATTGCGAGGGCGCATCCACCAGCAACGTTCCACCGGCCTTCACCCGCGCGATGGCGGAGATGGCGGCATCCAGATGATCAGACCAGACAGCGCTTCCCGTGAGGCGCTGGAATCCGAACAATCGAAAGCTGATCAACCCGAGTCCGCTGCAGATCAGCCCCGCCCCTACGGCGGCAAGCCGGAGCTTTCCTCTCAGCCGCAGAGGCCAGTGCCAGCCTGCGCGGTGCGCTTGAAGCGTGATCAGGACAGTCAGCGCTGCCATGGCGAAGGCCAGGGCCGTGTGCAGCAGCGAACCGTTGGGGGACATCCCTGCGGCTCCGATGCTGGCGCGCATGGCCAGGGCAGTGGGTAAGGGAAGGATCAGCAGGATGCTGAGGCCCGCGCACAGCACCCCCTCCAGGCGGCCTGTCGAGCACGGCTGCCGTTTCTGTGGACCTGACGTTGCAGCAACGACGAGGCCCAGCAACAGCGGAGGCCCCAGGAGCAGGTTCGCCAGGAACAGCATGCGTTCCACCGGTTCCGGTGCCAGAAAGCGCTCGGCCTCGGGGAGCAACAGGCCCGCCGGCGCAGTAGGCGTCGGTAGAACGTGCGCGAGAACCCAGGCGCCAGCTGTATTCGCTGCCCACAACAACACACAGGCCAGCACCAGCAAGGTGACACGACCAGACCACCCAGCCAGCTGCGGGGCATCTCGGAAGGAGCGCACCGATCGGTCCGGCATCAGATTGGTTCAGTTTGAAGCTCCTACCCAGCTCTGGCCGTTAATTTGCTGAGCAGGCGCCTGCTTCGCCGCAATGCCAGCTCCACACGCCGAAGCTGATCTCAGCGCCACAGCGCTCCGTGCCCAGATTCTGGCGTTGACCCGTCGCTACGCCGAGCTGGTGCATCGGGATCAGCTTCCAGGGACAGACCCACGGCGCACGGCGTGGAGCAGAGGACCCATCCCTTACGCCGGCCGCGTGTTCACGGAAGACGAGGTCGAAGCGGCGGTGGCCAGCACGCTCGACTTCTGGCTCACCCTCGGCAAGGAGGGCGAGGCCTTCCAGCAGGAGCTGGCCGCCTTTCTGGGGGTGCGCCACAGCCTGCTGGTGAACTCCGGCTCCAGCGCCAATCTGATCGCCATCTCGGCGCTCACCTCGCCCAAGCTGCCGGAGGCCCGTCGGATCCAGCCCGGCGATGAAGTGATCACCGTGGCGGCGGGCTTCCCCACCACGGTGGCCCCGATCGTGCAGGTGGGTGCCGTGCCGGTGTTCATCGATGCCGATCCGATCACCGGCAACGCCCGCTGCGACCAGCTGGAGGCGGCCTACAGAGCGGGGAAAACCAAGGCCGTGATGATGGCCCACGCGCTGGGGAACCCGTTCGATCTGGCAGCCACCCTGGCCTTCTGCCGCAGGCACGATCTGTGGCTGGTGGAAGACAACTGCGATGCCCTCGGCTGCAGCTACTCGATGCCGCGCGCGCTGGCCGAAAGCCTGGGCTTCACGGAGAACAGCCCCGGCCTGGATGAGGGCCCCGATCGGGTGGTGCGCTGGACAGGCACCTGGGGCGATCTGAGCACCCAGAGCTTCTATCCGCCCCATCACCTCACCATGGGCGAAGGCGGCGCGGTGAACATCGTGCGCGACGCCAGGCTCAAGGTGATCGCCGAGAGCTTCCGCGACTGGGGCCGCGACTGCTGGTGCCCCAGCGGCATCGACAACACCTG
>JBJTWS010000225.1:0-7138 GCA_046081905.1 Synechococcus sp.
CCGCCGTGGCCGGCGGCTGAAATCCCGCGGCACCGGACCGCGGAACCCGCGGCGGGGATGGTGCTTCCCGCCACCACACGTCAGGGGCGTGTGCCGCTCAATAGGGTCCATGCAGGCCCTGCCGCCTCCCCCCTACCCGCCGTAGCTCCGCCGATGGAAACCACCGTCCGTGCCGCCAGCCGCGGTGCCGCCCACGACTGGGAGGCCGATGCCCTCCTCTACGACTACCGCCAGGCGGCCAACCCGGTGCGTCCGGGGCTCACCGAACCGATCCCGTACCAGCAGTGGGACCCGGCGGTGCACGCCAGCGGCTCCACCGCGATCCTGCCCCTCGACCTGAGCCGGGAGCTGGGGATGGACGGTCCGGCCACCTCCCCCGCCCTGGCCGCCCACTTCCTGCGCCTCCAGCCCGGTGAGGGGCTCAAGGCCGCCGCCGCCGCCACCAGCTCCCTGTTCTTTGTGCTGCGGGGCTGCGGCTCGCTGGAGCGCCCGGAGACCGAGGGCCAGCCGCCCCTCAGGCTCCAGTGGGGAGCGGGAGACCTGTTCATCCTTCCCTGCGGCACCGATCCGCTGCTGCAGGCCGAGGAGGAGAGCGTTCTCTACTGGGTGAACGATGCCCCCCTGCTGCGCTACCTGGGGGTGACCCCCACCCAGCCGCGCTTCTCCCCCTGCCACTACCCCGCCGCCCGGCTGGAGCGCGAACTCAAGGCGCTGCTGCAGGATCCCGGCGCCACCCGCGCCAACCGGCTGAGCCTGCTGCTGGCCCATGCGGCCTTCCCCGCCAGCCGCACCGTGAGCCACACCCTCTGGGCGATGTACGGAGCCGTTCCCGCCGGGGCCGTGCAGGCTCCGCACCGGCACCAGTCGGTGGCCCTGGACCTGATCATCGACTGCGACCCGGGTTGTTACACCCTGGTGGGCACCGAACTGGCCGCGGATGGCAGCATCCTCAACCCCCGCCGGATCGACTGGCAGGCCGGCGGAGCGTTCGTGACCCCGCCGGGGCACTGGCACGCCCACGTAAACGAGAGCGGCCGGATGGCCAAACTCTTGCCCATCCAGGACGCGGGGCTGCACACCCACCTGCGCAGCCTCGACATCCGGTTCGCCGGCTGATCGCGGCCGGTTCCCGCCCTCCGGGGCGGGGGCTCGCTTCAGGCCGGGCAGACCTCCGCCCGGGCCTGGTGCTCCGCTTCAGCGCTGGCCTCATGGGCCTCCACCAGCCGGCGGAACTCGTCGCCCTGGAGGGTTTCCTCCTCCACCAGCCGCTCCACCAGATCGTCGAGCAGGGCGCGGCGGGGAGCCAGCAGGGCCACCGCCTGATCCAGGGCCTCCTGGGCGAGGCGCCGCACCCGCTCGTCGATGGCGCGGCCCGTGCGGTCGGCATAGCCAGGCCGGGTGTGGATCAGGTCGCGCCCCAGGAACACCTCGGCGCCATCGCCCTCGAGGGCCACAGGGCCCAGGGAGGAGAAGCCGTAGCGGGTCACCATCTCGCGGCAGATGCGGCTCACGAGTTGCAGGTCGCCGGCGGCCCCCTGGGTCACCTCGCTGGGGCCGAACACCACCAGCTCGGCAGCCCGCCCCCCCAGGGCCACCACCAGACGCGCCTGGAGGTAGGCGCGGGTGATGAGGCCCGAGTCGAGGATCTCCTCATCGGGCATGGTGCGGGCGAACCCGCCCACGCCGCCGGCCCGCGGCAGCAGGGTCACCTTGTCGAGCCGATCGGCATGGGGCACGAGGGTGGTGATCAGGGCGTGGCCCACCTCGTGGTAGGCGATCAGGCGCTTCTTGGCGCCGTCCTGCAGGGGAGCCACCGAGAGCCCCAGGGTGATGCGCTCCAGGGCATCGGAGAGGGCCGCGTCGTCGAGCAGGTTTTGCTGGCGCCGGGCGGTGAGGATCGCCGCCTCATTGATCAGGTTGGCCAGGTCGGCGCCGGAGAAGCCCGGTGTGCGGCTGGCCCACACCGCCAGGTTCACCTCCGGCGCCAGGGGCCGGCTGCGGGCATGCACCGCCAGGATCTCCTCACGGCCGCGCCGGTCGGGCAGGTCCACGGTGATGCGCCGGTCGAAGCGACCGGGACGCATCAGGGCGGCATCGAGCACATCGGGGCGGTTGGTGGCCGCCAGCAGGATCACGCCCGAGTTCTCCTCGAAGCCGTCCATCTCGGTGAGCAGCTGGTTGAGGGTCTGCTCCCGCTCGTCGTTGCCGCCGCCGATGCCGGCGCCGCGCTGGCGGCCCACGGCATCGATCTCATCGATAAAGATGATGCAGGGCGCCTTGGCCTTGGCCTTGCGGAACAGGTCGCGCACGCGGCTGGCGCCCACGCCCACGAACAGCTCCACGAACTCCGAGGCGGCCATCGAGAAGAAGGGCACGCCGGCCTCGCCGGCGATGGCCCGGGCCAGCAGGGTCTTGCCGGTGCCCGGAGGACCCACCAGCAGCACGCCCCGGGGGATGCGGGCCCCGAGGGAGGTGAACCGCTCCGGCGCCTGCAGGAAGCTCACCACCTCCTGCAGCTCCTCCTTGGCCTCGCCGATGCCGGCCACATCCTCAAAGCGCACCGTCACAGTGCCCTCCGGCTGGAGCCGGGGCTGGCTGCGGCCGAAGCCCATGGCCCGGTTGGCCACTGAGGCGGAGCGGCGGATCAGCAGGGCCAGCCCCGACAGCAGCAGCACCACCAGCAGCACGTTGGCCAGCAGCCCGGCTGTGGCCTCGTCCCGCTGCTCGTCGCGAACGGTGAGGGGCACCTTGGCCTGCTCGGCGGTGCGGAGCAGCTGCTGGTCGTTGCTGAACACCGCCACGTTCTCCTGGCGGCCATCGGCCAGCGTGACCCGCACCTCGCGCTGGCGGGGCGAGAGCACCAGCTCCCGCACCTTTCCCGCCTCGATCTCCCGCAGGAGCTGGCTGTAGCTCATGGTGTTGCCCCGGCCCCCCAGAAGGGAGGGGGCCTGGGGGGTAGACCCGCCCTGGGGAGCCGGAGAAGGACTGGCGGTCACGGGTTCGTCGTTCTGGAGGCGAGCTTAGCGATTTGACGAAAGGCAAGTTGACCACGGAAGATCATCGTTTGGCCGCTGAGGTAACGCAGGGATGGCTGTTCCCAAGAAGAAAACGTCCAAGGGCAAGCGCAACCAGCGCCATGCCACCTGGAAAGCCAAGGCCGGCGTTGCCGCCCAGAAGGCGCTCTCGATCGGCAAGGCCGTGCTGAGTGGCCGGGCCCAGGGCTTCGTCTACCCCGTGGCCGAGGAAGCCGACTCCGAGGACTGAGCCTCGACAGCCGGCCCGCTCCAGAGACAGCGGCGCCGACCATCGAGCACCACCACCGCCTCTGCCGGCACCTGCTGATACCAGGCCGGTGGGAGGCTGGCCAGGCAGGCCCGCGCCAGGGCTTCCAGGCGGGCCCCCGGCAGGGCGTCTCCCCCTTGACGCCGCTGGCGGGCCTCCGCCTGGAACCGCCAGCGGCGCGGGAATCGCCAATCGGAGGGTTGCAGCTGCCAGAGCGCGGCCAGCTCCTGCCAGAGCGGTCCGTAGCGCTCCAGGTGGCCATTCCAGCGCGGCAGCCAGAGCCGTTCGGCGGGGTCGAGCGGAACGCCCCCCGGCGCCGGATCCGGCTCCTCGGACATCCGGCGCCACAGCTCCGGTTCCGGGAGCGCTCGGCAGCCGATCAGCCAGCCCTCCAGCAGCAGCAGCTCGGGGGTTCCTTCCCAGTGGCCGCTGCGGTCGCCTTCTCCTCCCCGCAGGCGCTTGTCGAAGCGGGGCAGGCGCAGGGGCGCCCCACCCCGCCAGGCCCGGATCGCCGCCACCGCCATGGCCGGGTCGTGGCTTCCCGGTGGCCCCCGCCAGACGCCGTAGGGGTTTCCCGCCAGCACCGCCTGGCGCTCCTGCCAGGGGCTGTAGAAATCATCGATCGAAGCCACGGCGATCGGCAGCCCATGGCGCCGCGCCAGGGCCGTGATCGCCGCCATCAACGTGGATTTGCCGGCTCCGGTGGGCCCGTTCAGCCCCACCACCGCGCGCTCTCCCCGCGCCAGCAGGCCGCGGCAGCGCTCCAGGAGGGGCAGCCAGGCCCCCCAGACCAGGGAGGGATGGGCCGGCGGCAGCGCCAGGGCGGCCAGTTCGCCGCGCCAGCCCTCCCCCCAGGCCGGGGGATCCACCACCCCGAGCTGGGCCAGGAGCCGGCCGTAGGGGGGCTCCGGGAAGAGCCGCGCCTCCGGCGGCAGCCACGGCGCCACAGGCCCGGGCCGGGCAGCGGGGAACGGGGCCGGTGTCACGAGCCGAGCTTGAACGCCTCCAGCACCACCGCATAGACGAACCCCAGCCGGAAGTTGTCGATCAGCACCCAGCCCAGCGGGGGTTCGTCGCCCGCCAGGCGGGTGCGCAGCCGCACCAGCAGCTCCACCGCCAGCACCGTGGAGAGCACCACCAGTGGGCGGCCCCCCGGCACCGTGACCATTAGGTAGCTGGTGACGTTCTGGCTGAGGAAGAAGCCGAGCAGCAGGGCCAGCAGGGCGAGGCTGCGGGAGCGCCAGCTGCTGCCGCTGGCCCCGCGCAGCTGGCGGGCCAGGGCCGCCTGGACCGTCTGCCAGCGGGTGGGCCGAAGCGGAAGACGGGTCATGGGCCAGGCGGGAGCAACCGCTCCAGATAGGAGAGCGTGAGCCAGGGGGAATCACAAGGGGGGCCGGCCTCGATCCGGCAGGGCTGGTCCTCCTCGCCGAGGTGATCCACCACCGCGGCCGCCGCCGCGAACACCTCCAGCGGCTCTCCCCCGGTGAAAACGCTGCGGGTCACCAGGCAGGCCACGCCGGCGGCGGTGGCGGCCCGCAGCCCCTGGGGGGAATCCTCCACGGCCAGGGCAGCACCGGGGGGAACCTCCAGCCGGGCGCAGGCCCGGCGGTAGGCCTCCGGATCGGGCTTCTTGCGGGCCACATCCTCGCCGCAGATCCACACCGTCAGGGAGGGCATCCAGGCGGCCAGCTGCCCCTCCAGCAGGGCCTGCACGGCCTCGCGGCCGCTGGTGGTCACGATCGCCTGGGGCAGACCGGCGGCGGCCGCCTCCCCCAGCAACCGGGCCACCCCGGGCCGCAGGGCCACCTGCCCCTCCGCCAGCCGCTGGCGGTAGTGGTGCTGCTTGCGACGCTGCAGCTGCTCCACCCGGGCGGGATCCGGCGGTTTCTCCTCCACCTCCTCCAGGAAGGCGCGGATGCGCTCATGGCCGCCGCTGATCGCCAGCAGCCGGCCGTAGGTGGGGGGATCCCAGTGCCAGGGAAGACCCGCCTCCGCGAAGGCCGCGTTGAAGGCCGGCCGGTGGCCATCGCGCTCGGTCTCGGCCAGGGTGCCGTCCACATCCCAGAGGAGGGCCCGCAGCGGCATCGACTCTCGAACGGCTGCCGCCAGGCTGCCAGGTCTGCGGCCGCGCCGCAGAATGCGAGGTGCCTCCGCCGTGGTCCGTTGCTCCCCGAGCCCCCCGGCCCGCCCGAGCCCCGCTGGCAGCTGCCGCCGCCGCTCCCGGCTCCGGACCCGGCTCCGGGGGCAACGGAAACGGCAGCGCAGGCCCCGGCCACCGATCTGCCCGCCGAGCTGCGGGCGGTGCTGCACCGCCGCGGCTTCCACGACAACGCCGCCATCGGGGCCCTGCTGGATCCGCCGGCCGCCCCCGATCCCCACGCCCACTTCCCCGATCTGGCCGCGGCG
This sequence comes from Synechococcus sp., assembly GCA_046081905.1. Classification (GTDB taxonomy): domain Bacteria; phylum Cyanobacteriota; class Cyanobacteriia; order PCC-6307; family Cyanobiaceae; genus CBW1002. The sequence goes on from JBJTWS010000225.1 coordinate 5,689, forward strand.
GTGGAACGGCTGGAGCGGGCCTGCGCCAGCGGGGAGCGGCTGGCGATCTGCGGCGACTACGACGCCGACGGCATGACCAGCACGGCGCTGCTGGTGGGGGTGCTGCAGCGCCTGGGGGCCCGCCCCGTGGCCGCCATCCCCAGCCGCCAGAGCGACGGCTACGGCCTCAACACGGCCATGGTGGAGCGGCTGGCCGCCGATGGCATCGGCCTGCTGGTGACCGTGGACAACGGCATCGCCGCCGCCGAGGCCCTGGAGCGGGCGCGGGAGCTGGGCGTGGAGGCGATCCTCACGGACCACCACACGATTCCCGAGCGGTTGCCCCCGTTCCTGGCCCTGCTCCATCCGGCCTGCACCCCCGAGCACTCCCCCTTCCGGGGCCTGGCCGGCGTGGGCCTGGCCTACGTGCTGGCCATGGCCCTGAGCCAGAGCCTCGGCAGCCGCGAGGGGCTCGAGGCCGCCCGCGACCTCTTCTGCATGGGCACCATCGCCGACATGGCCCCCCTGCTGGGGGTGAACCGCCGCTGGCTGCTCGATGGCCTGCCGCGCCTGCGGGCCACCCGGCTGGAGGGGCTGCGGGCGCTGCAACGGCTGGCGGGGCTGGAGGAGCAGAGCGTCGACGCCCAGGCGGTGGGCTTCCAGCTCGCCCCCCGCATCAACGCCGTGGGGCGGCTCGGGGATCCGGCCCTGGTGGTGGAGCTGCTCACCACCGAGGACCCGGAGCGGGCCCTGGAGCTGGCCCGCACCTGCGAGGCCCTGAACCGCCAGCGGCGGGAGCTGTGCGAGGCGATCGAGGCGGAGGCGATCGCGCTGGTGGAGGCGGATGGACCGCAGCGCAGCTGCTTCCTGCTGCTGGCCCAGAACCACTGGCACCACGGCGTGATCGGCATCGTGGCCTCGCGGCTGGTGGAGCGCTACGGCCGCCCGGTCGCCCTGCTGGCGGGCGAGGGGGAGGGCCGGCTGCGCGCCTCCGTGCGCTCGCCGCGGGGATTCGCGGTGGATGCGGCCCTGCAGGCCTGCAGCGCCCTGCTGGAGCGCCACGGCGGTCACCCCGCCGCCGGCGGCTTCACGGTGCGGGCCGAGCGGGTCACGCCGCTGCAGGAGCGGCTGGAGGCCCTGGCGGCGGCCTGGATGGAGGAGCAGGGGGGCGGGCCCGTGGTGGAGCCCGATTCCCTGCTGCGGCTCGATCGGATCGAGCGCCCCTTCTGGTGGCAGCTGCAACGCCTCGAGCCCTTCGGCATCGGCCACGAGACGCCCTTGTTCTGGAGCGCCGACTGCCAGGTGGCCCGCAGCCGGCTGCTGCGGGGGGGGCACCTGGAGCTGGAGCTCCGGCAGGGGGAGGCGAGCCGCCGGGCGATCGCCTGGCGCTGGCAGGGCAGCGCGGACCTGCCGGGCAGGGTGGATGTGGCGTACCGGCTGCGGAGCAACACCTGGCAGGGCCAGGAACGGC
>JBJTWS010000226.1:0-6683 GCA_046081905.1 Synechococcus sp.
CTCGGAGGTGGAGCGGGCGGTGATCGATGCCGAAACCCTCGGCGCGGCCGCCACCGCCCCCTGCCCCTGGGTGGTGCACGGGCCCGAGGCCCCCGCCCCCCTCGAGGGCCGCAGCGGCCTCGCCTTCCTGGGCAGCTACGGCCACCCCCCCAACCGCGATGCCGTGCAGGCCTTCCTCGAGGAGGTGTGGCCCCTGCTGCAGGAGCGGGATCCCTCCCTCACCCTGCACCTCTACGGCAGCGGCCTCTCCCCGGAGCTAGCCCGCGGCTGGGGCGCGCACCCCGGCGTGCAGGTGGCCGGCTGGATCGCCGACGCGGCCGAGGTCTACCGCCGCCACCGGGTGTTCATCGCGCCCCTGCGCTCCGGTGCCGGCATCAAGGGCAAGGTGGTGGCCGCCGCAGCCCACGGCATTCCCCAGGTGCTCAGCCCCCTCGCCGCCGAAGCCACCGGCCTGCGCGATGGCCAGGAGGTGTTCCTGGCCCGCACCCCCGCCGAGTGGCGCGAGGCCGTGGAGCGGCTCTCTTCCTGTGATGCCACCTGGCAGGCCATGAGCACCGCCGCCTTCCACTACGCCCGCGCCACCTGGAGCCCCGAGCGGGGCCAGGCCCTGATGGCCGAGGCCCTCCACCGCCTGGCCCTGCCCGTGCGCGAGCCGGCCGCGCCATGAATCCTCCCCCCCCCAGGCCCGTGCAGCGGGCCATGCCCGAGCCCCTCTCCGGCCTGCCGGAGCCCGCCGTGGTGGAGCTGGCGCCCGGTCGCCCTTTCCTATCCCTGGGGGAAACCAATCGGCTTCTGCGCCGCCAGGGGCTCGGGGCCAGCCTGGCCCGCGCCTGGGTGCTCGAGGAGCTGGTGGAGGCGATCCCCCTGCCCCCCGAGCAGGAGCGGGCCCTGATCCGTTCCTATCTGGAGGAGCGGGAGGTGCGGGAGGAGCCCGCCCTCGAGCGTTGGCTCGCCGAGCAGCAGCTCAGCAGGGCCGATCTCGCCTTCCTCGCCACCCGCGAGCACCGGCTGCGCCTCTTCCGCGAACGGCGCTGGGGCGAGGAGGTGGAAACCACCTTCCTGCAGCGCAAGCTCGAGCTCGACCAGGTGGTGTACTCCCTGCTGCGGGTGCCCACCGCCGAGCTGGCCGAGGAGCTCCATCACCGTCTTGTGGCCGGCGAGGCCTCCTTCGCTGATCTGGCCGCCGAGTTCTCCACCGGCTCCGAGCGCCGCAGCGGGGGCCGCATCGGACCCCTGCCCCTGGCCGCGGGCCATGAAAGCCTGGTGCGGCGGCTGCGGGTGGGTCGCCCCGGGCAGCTCTGGCCCCCCTTCCAGGCCGGAGACAGCTGGGTGGTGCTGCGGCTCGACGAACTTCTCCCCGCCCGCTTGAACGATCAGCTCCGCTCCCGCATCATGGAAGAACTCTTCAACAACTGGGTGAAGGAACGGGTGGGGGTGCTGCTGGCAGGGGAACCGCTCCCTCCGCTCGAGCCCCTGCTGGCGATGCTCGAAGCGGGAGCGCACCCCTGAAGCCATGACCGAAACCCCCCAGGCCTCCCGCGCCCGCTACGGCCTCCTGCGGGAGTTCGAACCCTTCACCGCCCTGCCGGTGGCCCAGGCCGATGCCCTCGATCCCCTGCTGGAGCCGCGCCGCTTCCGCCTGGGCCAGACCCTCCTCCGCCCCGATGTGCTCCCCGAGGGTGTGCTGCTGATCTGCGCTGGCCAGGTTCGAAGCCTGGGTGCCTCCCGCGAAGGGCGCGGGCTGCGCACCCTGGAGCGCATTGGGCCGGGCTCCCTTGCGGGCTGGAGCGGCCTCCTGCGCCGTGATCCCTGCGAGCATCTCCGTGCCGCCACCGATGTGGAGGCCCTGCTCCTCCCCGCGGCTGCCTTCCGCGATCTGCTCCAGGCCCATCCCGATTGCCGCGCCTGGTTCCAGACCCACGCCGCCGCCGCCGAGCTCCACGCGGTGCTGCTGGCCCTGGCCAAGCGCGATCCCCTCGGCGAGGCCCTGCTCGACGACTGGCCCCTTCCCTCCGACCAGATCAGGCTGCGGAGCCTCGTGCCCGGCGGTGGCCTCGAGCTCAACCTGCCCCCCGGCTTCCGCTGGTACGCCAGCAGTGGCCTGCCCCTGGCGGAACCCTGGAGCCAGCGGCCCCTCAACCCCCTGGCGCCAGATGCGCCCTGGTTGCGCCTGGTGGGTTTCTCGATCCCCGAGGAGGAGCAGGCCCCCATCCGGCTGGGGGCTGAACCCCTGCGGCCCGCCGTGCTGGCGGAGGTGGTGCCCCCCGAGCCCTACAGCCCCTCTCCCGAGCCCCCCGCCCAGCGGGCGGCGGGCCGCCGGGGCGTGCTGGTCCTCGCCCAGGCCACCGGGCCCCGCGAGATCCCGATCGCCCTCTGCCAGGCCCTGGCCGAGTTCTTCGGGCTGCCGCTCAACCGCGATGCCCTCGCCGATCAGGTGGACGCCATCCTGCAGCGCCAGCCCCAGCTCAACCTGGTGAACATCGGCCAGATCCTCGACACCGCCGGCCTGCGGGTGGTGCTCACCCGGATCCCCGCCGATCGCCTCGGCCGCGTTCCCACCCCGGCGCTGCTCTTCCAGAACGGCCATTTCGGCCTCCTCGATGGGGTGGAGCCCGATGGCCAGGCCCGGGTGCTGGAAGCCTCCCTCGGCCCCCTGAAGGTGCCGGTTCCCGACCTCGTGACCCACGAGGGCGGCCAGATCGAGCTGCTGCTCTTCGAGCGCAAGCCCGGTGCCAAGGAGCAGAACTTCAGCTGGAGCTGGTACTTCCCCTTCCTGCGGCCCCACCGGCGCGAGCTGCTGGAGGTGCTGCTGGTTTCGGTGGTGATCAATGTGCTCAAGCTGGTGTTTCCGCTCGGGCTGATGGTGCTGATCACCTCCGTGCTGGCCAGCCGCAACATCAGCGCGCTGCTCAGCGTGAGTGCCGTGATGCTGCTGGCGGCCGTGGTGGAGAGCCTGCTCACCACCCTGCGCAGCTTCATCTTCACCCAAACAGCGAACCGGATCGATCAGGAAACCAAGGCCACCATCCTCGATCAGCTGGTGCGGCTTCCCCAGGGCTTCTTCGACAGCCGCCCCGTTGGGCAGATCACCTTCTACTTCGGCATGCTCGATCGCCTGCGGGAGTTCCTGCTCGGCCGCACCCTGCCCACCCTGATCGATTTCGGCTTCAGCTTCCTCTACATCGCCGTTCTGCTCGCCCTCAGCCCCCTGCTCACCCTGGTGGCCCTCTCCACCCTGCCCCTGGTGCTGGGTCTGGCCCTGGTGAGCAATCCGATCGTGCGCAGCCAGATCCGTAGATCCATGGGCCAGTCGGTGAAAGCGAACAGCTTTCTCAATGAGGCGATCACCGGCATCCAGACGATCAAATCCCAGAACGCCGAGCTGAAGACCCGCTGGGAATTCCTCGATCGCTACGCCGCCTACATCGGTGAGGATTTCAAGCTCAAGATCACCCAGGAATCTGTTACCAACCTCTCCTCCTTCCTCAACAACCTCAACCAGCTGCTGGTTTCTGCCGTGGCGATCTGGCTGATCATCGAGGGGAAGCTCAACATCGGTGCCTTCTTCGCCTTCCGCATCATCTCCGGCTACATCAACGGTCCCATGAGCCAGCTGGTGTCCACCTGGCAGACCTTCCAGTTCAACAGCCAGGCCCTTTCCATGGTGGCCGATGTGGTGGATCGGCCCACAGAGCAAAGCCTCGAGGAGAGCCAGGCCATCCCCATGCCCCCCCTCCAGGGCCGCGTGCAGTTCGTGGATGTGGCCTTCCGCTTCCGCGACGATGGCCCCCTCATCCTCGAAGGGGTGAACCTCGAGATCCCCGCCGGCTCCTTCGTGGGCCTGGTGGGGGGATCCGGCAGCGGCAAGTCCACCCTGCTCAAACTCCTGCCCCGCTTCTACCGGCCCCTCGAGGGGCAGGTGCTGATCGATGGGCTCGACATCGCCAAGGTGGAGCTCTATTCCCTCCGCCGCCAGATCGGGGTGGTGCCCCAGGATTCACTCCTCTTTGATGGCACCATCAAGGACAATCTCCTCATGGTGAAGCCTGATGCCACCGCCGCCGAGATGATCCGCGCCGCCCGCATCGCCTGCGCCCACGACTTCATCATGGCCATGCCCCGCGGCTACAACTCCAGCGTGGGCGAACGCGGCGCCGGCCTCTCCGGCGGCCAGCGCCAGCGCCTCGCCCTGGCCCGGGCCGTGCTGCAGAATCCGCGCCTGCTCATCCTCGATGAAGCCACCAGCGCCCTCGATGCCAACACCGAGCGGCAGGTGTGCATCAACCTCTTCGAGGCCTTCCGCGGCCGCACCGTGTTCTTCATCACCCACCGCCTCTCCACCGTGCGCCCCGCCGACACGATCGTGCTGATGGATCAGGGCGCCGTGATGGAGGTGGGTTCCCATCGCCAGCTCATGCAGCGCCGCGGCTGGTACTACGCCCTCTACCAGAGCCAGAACCAGGAGGGGGTGGCCGGATGAGCACCAACGATCCCCGCTTTCTCCGCTGGCTGGAGGGAACCGTGAACTGGTTCCGCTCTCCCCGTTCCCGCCAGCCGCGCTCCTCCCTGGGGGCCGACCCCCAGGCGGTGATTCCGGTTCGGGTGAACCTGGTGGGCGAGGAAGCGCCGGAGCCGGCCCAGCCATCCCCCTCCCACCCGTTCGGCAGCTCCCTGGCCAACACCGAGGGGCACGACGTGCGCGAGTGGACGTTCGCGCAGCCGGTGCTGCTGCGCAAATCGCGCCGCACTTCCTCCCTCCTGGTCTGGACCGCCGCCGGCAGCATCACCGCCGTGGGGATCTGGGCCCTGGTGGCGCCGATCTCGGAAACCATCGCCGTGCAGGGCAAGCTCGAGCCCGCCAGCTCCGTGAAGGAGGTGAAATCCCCTGTGGATGGCCAGGTGGAGCTGGTGCTCGTGAAGGAGGGGGAAACGGTGAAACAGGGTCAGCCCCTGGTGCGCTTCGACCTGCGCCAGGCCCGCAGCCGCCTCGCCGCCGCCGAGAGCATCCGCCAGCGCCTGCTCAACGAAAACAGCGTGGCCCGCGCCACCCTCGGCGAGGAGGCGGCCCGCGCCGACCTCACCCCCAACCAGCTCCGTCAGCTCGATGACCGTGGCCGCGAGCTCCAGAGTCGCCTGGCCTCCGCGCGCCAGGAGCTGCGCAAGAGCGAAACCCGCCTGGCTGGCTTTCGCGAGTCGCTGGCCACCTACGCCAACATCGCCAGTCGCTACGAACAGCTGGCCTCCACCGGCGCCGTGAGTGAACTCCAGCTCCTCGAGGCCCGCAACAAGGCCCAGGAGCTGCGCTCCAGGGTGGCGGAGGAGGAGGAGGAGATCTCCCGCCTGCGCTCCCAGATCGTGAACACCGGCTCGGGCACCGATGTGGAGCTTCGCACCACGATCGAATCGAACCTTCGCCAGATCAGCGAGCTGGAGGGGCAGATCCGCGAGGCGAAGCTGCAGATTCAGTTCAGCACCCTCCAGGCCCCCAGTGCCGGCAAGGTGTTCGACCTCAGCGTGACCCGGGGCAGCGTGGTGGTGGCGGCCGATCCCAAGCCGATCCTCAAGGTGGTGCCCCAGGACAATCTCCAGGCCCGCGTCTACCTCCCCAACCGCAGCATCGGCTTCGTGCGGCCGGGCCAGAAGGCCGAGATCTCCCTCGACACCTTCCCCGCCAGTGAATACGGCTATCTCCAGGCGCAGGTGCTGCGCATCGGCTCCGACGCCCTCACCCCGGAGGAGCAGGCGCAGGTTCTCGGCACCAAGGCCGAGGGTCTCTACTTTCCCGCCATCCTCCAGCTCCAGCGCCAGAGCCTTCCGCTCCCCTCCAGCAGCGTTCCCCTGCAGGCCGGCATGTCGCTCACGGCCGATCTGCAGCTGCGCCAGCGCCGGGTGATCACCCTGCTCACCGGATTGCTGGAGGATCAGCGCCGCAACCTCGAACGCCTTCGGGCCCGTTGATGGCGCGCCCTCGCTCGCAGCCCTGGTGGAAGTATGTGCCCCACCGGAACCGAGCCCAGCGGGCCTGGATGGTGCGCCGTCTTCAGTTCGGCAACCTTCTGGTTACCCGCCGCTTCTGGCTGGTGGCCGCCCTGCTTGTCTACGCAGTGGGCTGTGTACTGCTCCTCGGCCTGCAGGACATCAGCCTCGCCCTCCTCGCCCTCGCGCCGCTGCTGCTTCTGCCGCTGCTGGGCTACCTGGTGTACTGGTTGCTCTGGAAGGAGTTTCACGAGTGAGCCGCCCGCGCGGGCTCATTCCTTCACTTGATTAGGTAGCAAGCTCCGCAGCCAGCCCGGATAGCCCTAGAGTGGTACCTACGTACCAGGGGCGACGCCATGGCTATGAACCGAATCCAATTCCAGTCTGGAATGTCCGTGCCCCAGTTCATGGATCTCTACGGCACCGAGGAGAAATGCGAGGCCGCCCTTGAGTCAGCTCGCTGGCCGGAGGGATTCCGCTGTCCTCGATGTGGACAGAAGGAGCATGGCCTGGTCTATGGACGCCGCCACAAGCGGTATCAGTGTCGACAGTGCCGCCATCAGACGACGCTCACGGCTGGAACAGTCATGGAAGCCACGAAGTTGCCTCTTACGATCTGGTTCCTCGCTTTTTACCTGATTGGCCAGGCAAAGAGCAGTACGTCCTCCCTGGCTCTGATGCGGCAACTCGGGGTGAACTACCGCACG
>JBJTWS010000227.1:0-2869 GCA_046081905.1 Synechococcus sp.
AGGCCTGCAGCGCCACCTGTCTGTCCAGTGGCGTCAACCGTGCCTGGGGCATCACCACCAGCAGATCGAGATCCGAATCGGGTCTGGCCTCGCCCCTGGCCCTCGAGCCGAACAACACCAACCGCAGGGGTGCCGGATGCACAGCGGCCAGCACCGCTGCCACTGCCATCGGGTTCACGCCGGTTGGAGAACTGCTCGCTGGCATTGGCTCAGGTTAGGCGCGGCCTATCCCGGCCTCGTGTGCTGGCAGCGCGCAATCTGCGTCGCCCGTCCTAGGATGTTGTACAAGGAGTTGGGCATTAGCCATGCAGTTGATCAGTTTCTCGGAAGCCCGCGAGAGTTTCAAGGCGGTGCTTGATCGCGTGGAAGCCGACGCCGATGTGACCCTCATTACTCGTCGCCACTCCCAGGGTGCTGTGGTGATGTCTCTGGCTACCTACAACAGCCTGATGGAGACGGTGTATCTGCTCCGCTCCCCCGCCAATGCCGCCCACCTGCATCTCTCCCTGGATCAGGCCGAACGAGGGGAGCTGCTGGAACATCCCCTGATCGATACTGGTCAGGCGGACACCATTCAGCTCGATGCCGGTAGCTGAGCGGCTGGCGTGGACTCCTGCCGCCTGGGTGGACTACCTCTATTGGCAAGGCCAAGACCGCAAGCAGCTGCGGCGAATAAACCAATTGATCCAGGCCTGCATGCCCGATGCGTTTGTAGGGATCGGCAAGCCGGAACCGCTGCGCGAAAGCCTCTCGGGCTGCTGGTCGCGCCGGATCGACGACGAACATCGCCTTGTCTACCGCCTGGAGGGCGCTTCGCTTGTGATCCTGGCTTGCCGCTACCACTACCGCTGAATTCAGGCTGCTCGGCCCCGCCTCTGCGGTGGATACCCAGGCAACCGGCTCAGCGGCTGTTGTTGCCAGGGGTGGGGGCAGGCCCGTGACCTGGTTTGAGTCCTACGGGGCTGCAAGCCGTTGACGCGGAATTGACACCTGTTCAGGATGCTGAGCGCCGGGCCGTGGCTGCCGCGGCAGAGCAGGAGAAGATCAAGATCCGAGCCGGGACTGGCTTCCCCCCGAGCGCGGGAGCCGAAGAGCACCAAGGCTTTGGTGGTGGGATCGTCCGCCAGCATCTGCAGCGGTGCTCGGATCTGTTGCAGATCGAGCCCAGGGCCAAGGACCTCCAGCCGCAGCGGCGCCGGTTCCGACCAGACGGGCGCCGTTCCAGCCAAGAAACCACCCACACTGGAACCAGCGTAGGAGTGCCATCCCTGCGCTGATCTTCCCGGGTGCTCACCCTCTACAGCTTCCGCCGCTGCCCCTACGCGATCCGCGCCCGCCTGGCCCTGGCGGCGGCGGGCTTCCGGCCGGGCGTGGATCTGGAGCTGCGGGAGGTGCGGCTGCGGGCCAAGCCGCCGGAGCTGCTGGAGGCCTCCCCCAAGGGCACCGTGCCGGTGCTGGTGCGGCCTGGCCCGGAACACGCCAGCGGCCCTCCCCGGGTGCTGGAGGAGAGCCTGTACATCCTGCATTGGGCCCTGGAGCAGCGCGATCCGCACGGCTGGTGGGTAGGCCGCAGCCCTGCGGAGGCGGAAGCGATGGCGGAGTTGATCGCCGAGAACGACGGCCCCTTCAAGCACCACCTCGATCGCTTCAAGTACTCCGCCCGCCACGGCGCTGAGGGGGAGCAGGAGAAGCCCCGCCACAGGTCCGCCGCCCTGGCGATCCTGCACCGCTGGAATGAGCGGCTGGCGGCAACGCCGGAGGGCTGGCTGCTGGGTTCCCGCCCCTCCCTGGCGGACTGGGCGTTGCTGCCCTTCGTGCGCCAGTTCCGCCTCGCGAATCCGGAGAGCTTCGATGCCGAGCCCGGGCTGGAAGCCCTGCAGCGGTGGCTGCTGCGCTTTCTGGAGGGCCCGGAGCTGGCGGAGGTGCTGGCGGAAGCCTGGGCGCCGGCCCAGCCCTGGCGTTCCCCCGGCTGGCTCTACCACCTGGCGCTGGAGGAAGACTGGCAACAGGCCAGGCGCCAGGGCTACTACGACCGCTCCACCCGCAACGCCAGCCTGGCGGAGGTGGGCTTCATCCACTGCTGCACCGCCGCGCAGCTCGAAGGGGTGCTGCAGCGTTTCTATGCGGATCTGGCGGATCAGCCTGGGGCACTGCGGTTGCTGGTGATCGATCCGCAGCGGCTGGAGGCAGAGGTGCTGTGGGAGTGGGTGCCGGAGGTGGGGGAGGTGTTTCCCCATGTGATGGGGATCGTGGAGTGGGAAGCGATGGTTTGGTGAATGCCGGGCTGCCGCAGTTTCTTGCCAAGAGTTGCTCAAAACTTTCCAGATTTTCATAGAAGGTCACCTGTGATATTCCAAATATCAGAGCTGCAAACAGTTCTCATTCGCTTCCGGAATTGCCTGGCCGCCCCCAGCCTATGTGTGCGCTTAGACGAAAGGCTTTATTTCACCACGGGCATTTATTTATCATCGCTGCGGCTACTCGTCTGTGCGGTTTTAGTTTGGAGAACAGCTTGAGCATGCTAACGGCTGATCAGCCTGAGCGGGTTGCCCGCTGCCATGGCGCCAGAAGAAGTTGTCGGGCGCTGGTTGGTTACGATACTGGCATCGATACGTGTGGAGAACTTCGAGCTATTTTCCGGTGATGTTGGACTCTCTTTCAGGCTTCCAGGGTAACTCAAACCTTGTTTCAGTCAGCAACGCAGGTTGGCCGCAGCGGCTCATCAGTTGCTGGCTGACCGACACAACTCAGAGACCCCTTGCGGTGCAGTGGGTCTCAGGCCATTGGGTAGGCCGGTAGCCATGGGAGCGTGGGGCTGCGAAACCAATCCAAGTCCCCGTGGCATCCCGTGCCCAGCTGCATGCTGAGC
>JBJTWS010000228.1:0-9140 GCA_046081905.1 Synechococcus sp.
AGTGAGGCCATCGAGGCGCTATCAAACCATCGCTGGTAGAGGGTGGTGTGGACCATGAGAGAGTGCCCCAAGCTCTTGGCTGCGAGCGAAGGGCTGATCTGTGGGTGGTGGATGGCTCGCACGGCCCAGGCGTGGCGTAAGTCATAGGCTTGAAAGGGCGCTTTGAAACGCCGGAGTGCAACGCCCAGTTGTGCGCCAACCGTGCGGTGGTCACGATCGAGGTTGATATCGGGGAGACGCTTTCTTTCAAGTGACCAGCGATCGATCCAGGCTTTGGGCAGTGGCAGGCCTTGGCGGGCCCCAGTCTTGCCTCCGCCGACTGCCACCAGCCCGTTTGATTGAACCTGGGCCTTCATCAGTGCTTCGTGGGGGCGGGTGCCGTATGTGGCGCAGATGCCAGCAACCCACTGCCAAGTGTCCGGTAACGCATCGATGATCTCCACGATCAGTGCATCACTCGGAAGTTCTCGCGGAGCGGCGTCTTTCTGGGGTGTGTATCCCTTGCCCAGCTCCTTGAGCTTCTGCACAGCATCGGGACCCAGGCCAATGGCCCGAGCTACTGCAACAGCGGCTATGGAGGCCCTGCGCCGGCTACGACTGCCCACCTCCTTGCTTTCGACCAGAGCCTTCAGGACCTCGAGGTCAACCCTCTCCTGGGACAAAAGGGGCTTCAGCGGTGAGGCGTAGTCGGTTGTCCAGGAGACATCGGCACTTGCTCCCCGCCGGCGCTGCCGAGCCCACCACTCCTCGGTACGACTGACTGCCTCCACACCGTTGATCAAGTCAGCGGTATCTCCAACGATCTTCTGGGAGTCCGCGAACCACCTTTCAAAGGGGAATGGATGCAGTCCCATCCGGTGGAGCTCCATGTCACGACCGAGTTCCTCTGCGAGCTTGCGGGCCTGCTCCACCCCTGCGGGATAGGCGATCGGGATGCTGATGCGCTTCTGCTTCCAGGAGCCTTCTGGCACCGGCACGGTGGCCCTCAGGCGCAGCCGCTTGCCCGAGGGCGAGACCTCGATGGCCACGGCGCAGCCAAGGTCCCTGAGGGCCCGGTTCACGCGAGCCAGGTAGGGGTCTCGGGAGGGCATGACGAGCGTGCCTAAAACCGTGCCTAGCTTGGCCCCATTTGCGTCGAAACGTGCCTAGAGCGTGCCTACGGTTCCATCCGCACACTACCGGTCGTCAAGAGCAGATCCCTTGCGGGGCAGTCGTTTCTGGCGATGGGGGCAGGGGGACTTGAACCCCCACAGCCTTGCGGCCTGCGGATTTTAAGTCCGCTGCGTCTACCGGTTTCGCCATGCCCCCGCCGGTCCATTCTAAATTCGCCCCAGCTTCGAGCCCTGCGGTCATGTCTGGCCTTTTCACCGCCGATTCCCTGCTCGTGCTGGGGGCCTTCCTGGCCCTGGGCGGTGCCTACCTGGTGGTGGTTCCTCTGGCGCTGTTCTGGTGGATGAACAAGCGCTGGATGACCATGGGCAAGCTCGAGCGCTTCGGCATCTACGGCCTGGTGTTCCTCTTCTTTCCGGGGATGATCCTCTTCGCTCCCTTCCTCAATCTCCGCATGGCCGGTCAGGGTGAGGTGGGTGCGTGACCCGCGCCCAGGCACTCCTGCTCGGCCTGCTGGTGTTCGCCGCCGGCGGCATCGGCTATGCCCTCTTCCAGGCTGGAGGCTTCGGGGGCTTCTCGGCCGGCATCGCCTCCTCGGCCCTGTTGATGATCGTGGTGGTGGTGTGGACCGGTTCCTACCTCTTCCGCGTGGTGACCGGCCGCATGACCTACATGGAGCAGCGCCGCACCTACCGCGAGGCCTACGACGCCCACACGATCGAGGAACTGCAGGCCCGCTTCGATTCGCTCAGCCCCGAGGAGCAGGCGAAGCTGCTGGCGGAGGTGGGGCAGCTCAAGGCGGACGCCGACCTGTGACCCCATAGGCTCACAGGCGACGCCCCCGAATCCGGCCGATGAGCGCCCCTGCCGCGACCCCGCCCGCCTGCAGCGCTCCCACCGCCATCGATCAGCGTTTCGCCCTGCTGGCCCAGGAGCGCCGCTGCGCCTTGATGCCCTTTCTGATGGCCGGTGATCCCGACCTGGCCACCACGCGGGCGGCGCTGCTCGCCCTGCAGCACAACGGCGCCGACCTGATCGAGCTCGGCATCCCCTACAGCGACCCCCTGGCCGATGGTCCGGTGATCCAGGCGGCGGCCTCCCGCGCCCTTGCCGCCGGCACCACACCGGCGCGGGTGCTGGAGCTGCTCGCTGGCCTGCGCGGGGAACTCACCATTCCCGTGGTGCTGTTCACCTACAGCAATCCACTGCTCAACCGCGGCATGGAGACCTTCTGCCGCGAGGCCGCCGCCGCTGGTGCCGCCGGGTTGGTGGTGCCGGACCTGCCCCTGGAGGAAGCCGAGAAGCTCTCCAGCATCGCCGCTGCCGAGGGGCTCGATCTGGTGCTGCTGGTGGCCCCCACCACTCCGCCCGAGCGCATGGCCCGCATCCATGCCGCCAGCCGCGGCTTCACCTATCTGGTGAGCGTCACCGGCGTGACCGGCGTGCGCAGCAACCTCGAGGGGCGCGTCGAGCCCCTGGTGCAGCGGCTCCAGGCCCAGGGAGGCAGCCCGGTGGCCGTGGGCTTCGGTATCTCCGGTCCGGAGCAGGCCCGGCAGGTGCGGACCTGGGGCGCCGATGGCGCCATCGTGGGCAGCGCCCTGGTGCGGGAGATGGCCGAGGCCCACGCCGCCGGCCGCAGCGTGGCCGAGGCTGCCGGGGCGTTCTGCGCCACCCTGCGGGCCGGTCTCGATTCCTGAGCGGAGCCGTCCTCTGGAGGCGCTGCCGGCTCAGCCCACCGCGGACTCGAAGGGCCTGCTGGGCTGAGTTTCAGAAGAAGGCGGCTCGGGATCTGTGCCGCTGCGCAGGGCGGGACCGCAGCTGGCCAGCAGCATCCCCAGGCTGAGCAGCGCCAGCCAGCGCCCTGCCCTTCCGCTCCCGGCCATGGCCGCACCCTCCGTTTGGCTTGTGCTCCGCCTCTCCATCATGGGGGTGTTGCCGCCCTCCGCCTCCTGAGCGCCCCCCCGCCTGCTTCCACCCCTCCGCCCTCCTCCGGAGAACCCGGGCCGGCCCAGTGGTTCGGCGCTGTGGCGGCGGACTATGCCCGCTTTCGCCTCACCTACCCGGAGGTGTTCTTCGAGCGTTTCGCCGCCCGCAGCCCCGACCGCTCCCGGGTGTGGGACTGCGGCTGCGGCAGCGGCCAGGCCTCCCTGGCCCTGGCCCGCCAGTTCGCGGAGGTGGTGGCTACCGACGCCAGCGCCGAGCAGCTGGCGGCGGCGCCGGACCATGGGCGGGTGCGCTACCACCAGGCCTCCGCCACCGCGAGCGGCCTCGAGGACCAGAGCGTCTCCGCGGTGCTGGTGGCGGCGGCGGTGCACTGGTTCGCCGGGCCCACCTTCGATGCGGAGGTGCGGCGGGTGGCCCGGCCCGGTGCGGCCCTGGCCTGGATCGGCTACCTGCCGATGCGGATGCCCACCCCCGAGCTGCGCTTCTGGTTCGAGGCCTTCTACGGCGAAACCCTCGGGCCCTGGTGGCCGCCCCAGCGCCAGCTGGTGGATAGCTCCTACGCCTCGCTTTCCTTCCCCGCCGAGGAGTGGCCCTTCCCCCGGGATCTGCAGATCGAGCGCCAGTGGGATCTGCCTACCTTCCTGGGCCATCTGGGCACCTGGTCCGCCGTGCAGCGGGCCCGCTCCCAGGGGCTCGATCTCCTGGGGGCCGCCGCCGAGGAGCTGCGGCCCCTCTGGCCCGAGCAGGGCCGCGCTCCCCTGCGGCTGGCGTGGCCCTTCATGGGGCGCTGGGGCTGCCTCAGCGGCTGAGCGTGAGCGCCGCGATGCCGGCCTCCAGGCGCCGCAGGGCTTCCGCCAGTTCCTCCTCCGCCAGCATCCCGTAGCTGAGCCGAAGCACGCAGCCGTGGCGCTCTTCCCGGAAGCCGAAGCTGTTCCCCTCCAGGCAGGCCAGCCGATGCTCGAGCACCAGCCGCCGCATCACCTGCCGGGCGCTGAGGGCCTCCGCGCCGGCCGGACCCACCTGCAGCAGGGCGTAGAAGGCCCCATCCGGTTCGGCCAGCAGCCGGCAGGGGAGCCGGCCGGCCATCGCCTGCAGGTGCTCGAGCAGTAGCAGGCGGCGCTGGCCCAGGGCGCGGATGGGGGCGGCGCACCAGGCGGGTCCGGCCTCCAGGGCCGCGATCGCCGCCCGCTGCAACAGCAGGGGCGGGCAGATCAGCACCGTGTCCTGCACCTTGGTGAGGGCGCCCAGAAGCGAGCGGGGCACGGCGGCGTAGCCGATCCGCCAGCCCGCCATGCCGTAGGCCTTGGAGAGGGAGTGGAGCGTGATCGTGTGGGCGCTGCTGCCCGCCGCGGCCCCGGGGCTGTGGTGGGGTTCGCTCCCGTGCACGAAGTGCTCGTAGGCCTCGTCGCTGATGTGGAACAGGCCCCGCCGGGCGCAGAGGGTATTGATCGCCTCCAGCACGGGCCGGGACAGCACCAGGCCGCTGGGGTTGTTGGGCGACACGGTCACGATGGCGCGGCAGCGCGGGCCGATCGCCCGCTCCAGCCGCTCGGGGTCTGGAATCAGGCCGGCCTCCACTGGCACGGGAACGCCACCGGCCATCTGGATGGCCATGGCGTGGTTGAAGTAGTAGGGAACCGGCAGCAGCACCTCGCTGCCCGGCTCACAGATCACCTGCGCCACTGCATGGAAGGCCATGTTGCTGCCGGCGGTGACCAGCCGGGTGCTGTGGTCGAGCTCGAGCCGGTTGTGGTGGCGCAGGGTGGTGGCGATCCGCTCCAGCAGTTCCGGCTCGCCGGCCATGGCGCCATAGCGGTGCAGGGGCGCGCTGGGGCGCTGCGGATCCCGGCCGGCCTCCTCCAGTGCCCTCTGCACCGCCTGGCCCACGGCGGCGGGCGGCGCCCAGGGCACCATCCCCTGGGCAAGGGAGAGGGTGCCGGGGGTGGCCCGGCTCAGTGCCGCCACCTCCGGAATCACCGGGGAGAACACCGCCTCCAGGCGCCGGGCCGCGTCGAACGGCTTGCTCGGGAGATCCGCCATGGGCCCTACTCTCGGACCACACCGGCCCACCTGTGATGGCGAAGTTCGTGCTCTGGGGCACCTACTGCGAGAACGCGCTGGAGAAGCGCACGCCCTACCGCCAGGAGCACCTGGACGGCCTGAAGCGCCAGAAGGAGGCCGGATTGCTGCTCACCCTCGGCCCCACCGAGACCAGCAGCCACGTGTTCGGCATATACGAGGCCGCTTCCCGGGAGGAGGTGGAGGCGGCGGTGCACGGCGATGTGTACTGGCGCGAGGGGATCTGGACGGCCGTGGAGGTGCATCCCTGGATCCAGGCGTTCTGAAGCAGCTCCCTGGCGGCGGGGGGTGTTCAGGAGGGGCGGGGCCAGTTCGCTTCCGCCTGCTGCCACACGTAGGCCGCCACCGGCTCGATCCCCTCGTCCCCGAGGGCTTCGGCGTAGCTGCCCATCTGCCCCACGCCGTTGCGGATGATCGCCGCCACGGCGCCTTCATCCGTGATGCCGTTGCGTTGCAGGGCCGCCAGTTTCAGCGTCTTGCCGCGGCGGATGATGTTGCCGCCGCCCCAGTGGCAGCCGGCGCAGTTCTGCTCGAACAGCACCGCCCCCTCCGGAGCCGCCCAGGCCGGGGCGGGAAGCCACAGCAGCAGAGCGAGCAGCGGCCCCACCAGCAGCGACGGAGCCAGGTGTTGCCGAACGGCCCGCAGCAGCGAACTCCAACCCCCCTCTCCGGGCGTGATCGAGCCTGAACCCATGGAAATCCTGTTGTGGCGAAGGTGTCTGCTCCTCAACGTATCGCCGTTGCTGCTGGCGTCCGGGGCCCGGACCCCCGCCCCGCTTCTGCAATGAATCTTCTGCGTCCGCTGGTGGCCTCCGATCGGGACCAGCTGATCGAGCTATATCACGACGCCGTGATCTCCCAGGCGCAGGGGCTCTACACGCCCGCCCAGATCCAGGCCTGGGCCGGCCATGCCGCCCGCAGCGATGCCCTCCCCGCAGCCCTGGCGCGGGGCTACGGGCTGGCCAGCTGTGCCGCCCGGGACCCCGGCCAGATCGAGGCCTTCGCCCTGCTCGATCCGATCGATCGCCTCTCTCTGCTCTACTGCCGCGGCCGCTCCAGCCGGCAGGGGCGGGGCACCGCCCTGCTGGCGGCCCTGGAGCCGGAGGCCCGGCGCCTGGGGGCCTGCCGTTTGCGCACGGAGGCCAGCCAGCTCTCGCGTCCCCTGCTGGAGCGGCTCGGCTGGGTGGTGGAGGCGGAGGAAGTGGCGGAGCTGAGCGGGGAGCGGTTCCTGCGCTGGCGGATGATCAAGCCGCTCGCCTGATCCATGCCCCGCCATGGCGAAAGCCCAGCTGCAGCAGTTTCTCGAGAAGGTGCGCCAGCTGCAGGCCTTCGTGGCGCTCACCGAGGCCGATCCGGTCCTACGGGCGGAGCTGCGCGACTGCGACCATCACCACCAGGTGGTGGCCCTGGCCCGCCGCTGCGGCTTTGAGATCGGTCGCCGCTGGGGCGAGGAATCGGTGCCCGCCGCCGGTGACGGCAACCTCCTCGGGGGCGGCTGCCCCGCGCCCGGAGACGAGAGCGTGACGGTGCTGCTCGACACGCCGGCCTTCCGGCTGGAGCGGATCCATTCCTGCCTCGCCGCCAGCCCGGAGGGCTTCTGGTACGACCAGGCGGAGCATGAATGGGTGCTGCTGCTACGCGGCAGCGCCCGGCTGCGGTTTGCCGATGAGGACGAGGCCCGCGAACTGAGCGCCGGCGACAGCCTCTGGATCACTCCCCATCGACGCCATCGGGTGGAGCAAACCGATCCGTCTCCCGGATCCGTATGGCTGGCCCTGTCCTGGCGGGAGGCTTGCGCAGGCTGAGGCTGCGCACCAGCCAGAAGGCGGCCGCCAGACAGAGCACGGCGATGCCGAGGCCCAAGAGGAGTTGCGGCTTGTTCTCCGCCCCGGGGGGCAGCACGATCACCTTCCGGGCCACGGCCGTGATCGCCGTGAGCAGCACCAGCTCGATCTGCACCACATGCTGGCGCAGGTAGGAGGTGATGTTCTGCAGCACCTCCAGGGCGATCAGCAGGTTGAGCAGGTCCCCCAGCACCGCGGTGAGGTCGTCGCCCATCCAGCGGTTGCCGGGCTGGAACAGGGCCGAGCCCACCACCAGCACCAGCTGCACCGTGGCGGCGGCGATCACCACGCACAGCATCAGCGCCAGCGCCTTGGCGAGCTGCTGTTCGCCGCGATCGATCAGGTGGAGGAAGTCGCCGTCGTCGCCGAGGCGCCGCCACCAGGGCATTCTGCGTTCGCTCATTTCTTTGCTTCGCTCAGTTCCGGAAGGGATCGAGCTCCGGCCGAGCCGGCGTGTCGCTCGGGGAGTTCTCGAGCTTCGTGTCGCAGGTCACCGAACCATCGGCGGCGGTGACGCAGTTCTCGGGCTTCACCTTGGTTTCCGGTCCCACCGAGCTGCCGGGCCCCAGCAGGAACCGCTGGCTCTGGGCCAGGGCGCCGGCCTCGGCGAGGGCGGGGGCGCCGCCCAGGGCGAGCAGGGCCAGGAGCGCGCAGCCGACGCTCGATCCGAGCGGAACTGCAGGGAGTGCGGGGACCATGGGCCGGCGGGCAACGGACGCGTGGCCACACTTTGCCTGTTGGCCGTCAGTCCTGTTGGCCGCCCCGGATCTCCTGCAACAACCGATCCAGCTCGCCCAGGGGATCCTCCGCCCCGGGGGGAGCGAGGGGCATTTCGGGCTCCTGTCCTTCATCCTCCTGGCGCCACACCTCCTCGATGCCGCAGAGGCGCTCGGCCAGGCCGGTGAGCCCCTCGCTGGTGTGGATGGTCTCGAGGGCCTCTACCAGCACCGGCATGCGGATCGATCCGGCCCGCAGGGCGCGCCGCAGGTCCGCCTGGTTGCGGCCGGCATGGCGCAGCCAGTCCTTGAGGAAGCTCTGCAGATCCTCGCGCTGGTCGTTGCTAAGGGGCGGCATCACCGGCCGGGGGGGAACCAGCGGTCCAGTCTGCGCTGCGCCCGACGCCGGATGTCGGGGGTGAGGTGGCGGCTGCACAGACCCAGCAGGGCGCTGAGGGCCACAAGGTCGTCGCTGAAGCCGGCCACCGGGAAGAAGTCGGGGATCAGATCGATCGGCACCAGCAGGTAGGTGAGGGCCGCCAGAACGGTGAACCGCACCTGGTAAGGGGTATTGCCATCGAGGAGCAGCTCTAGGCATTCCAGGGACGGGCGGGCCACCAGGCGACCGGCGCGCCGCAGCAGGCGCCGCAGCAGCGCCTCATCCACCACCTGGCTCTCGAGCACCTCCGCCTCCAGTTCCACCCCGGCGGCCCCGGCCGTGAAGGGGTCTTCAGGGGCGGGGGCGGCGCCGGCCGCCGCTGAGCTGAATGCCATGGCGCCGATCGCGCAGTGAATTCATTCTGCTTCCACCAACCCGCTCTCGATGCCGGCTTTCCGCAGCTTGCGCAGGGCCCGCTGCACCACCTGGCGGCAGTACTCGCGGCTGCAGGCCAGCTGGCGGGCCACCTCGGCGAGGGTGCGCCATTCATGGGTTCCATCGAGCCCGAAGCGAAGCAGCACCACCGTGCGCTCCTTGGGGGTGAGGTTGGCGCGATCGAGCAGGGTCCACACCGAGGCGCTGCGCTCCGCCAGCTCGGCCCGCTCCATCGGCGGCAGCTCGTTGCTGGGCAGCACATCCACCAACTCGGAGGGATCGGCCTTCGACTTCACCACCCCCTGCAGGCTCACGGTGACGCTGCGCATCTCACAGGCCAGCAGGTCTTCCACCTCCGCGATGGGCAGATGCATCATCTGGGCCAGATCGCGGGCACTGGGGCTGAGGCCATTGGCCTGGAGATAGCGGGCCTTGGCGGCGCGCAGTTTGGTGAGTTTTTCATTCACATTCACCGGAATCCGGATCGTGCGGCTCTGGGTGGAGAGGGCGCGATTCAGCCCCTGACGAATCCACCAATAGGCGTAGGTACTGAAACGATGGCCACGGGTGGGGTCATATTTCTCCACAGCCCGCGTGAGGCCCAGCGTGCCTTCCTGAATCAGATCAAGCAGA
>JBJTWS010000229.1:0-6914 GCA_046081905.1 Synechococcus sp.
TCCTCGCTGTTCACGTACACGTTCAGGAAGCGGCGCAGCTTGCCGTTCTCATCACAGAGGCGGGCCAGGATGCCGGGGAACCGCCCCTCCAGGGCCTGGAGGAGTTCATCCACGCTGGCGGCCTCGACGCTGACGCTGGCCTCGTCGCTGGTGAATTTCTGCAGGGGGGTGGGGATCAGAACCTGGATCGCCATGGAGAAGGGAGGTGGGGATGGGGAGAGAGCCGGGAGGGGGAGCCGGTGCCGGGCGGGAGGCGCTGCGGCCCCGCAGGGGCATCAGCCGATCGTGTCCCAGTCGGCGCGGTGCAGGGCCTGGGCCCGATCCCAGGCGCTGTTGAAGCTGTCGAGCTGGGCCTCGATCACGAAGGGCTCACCGATGGAGGAGGCCACGGCTTCGGTGGTCTTGAGGCCGTTGCCGGTGATGTAGGCCACGGTGGTTGCCTCCGGATCGATCTTGCCCTGCTCCACCAGCTTCTTGAGCACGGCGATGGTGGTGCCGCCGGCGGTTTCGGTGAACACGCCCTCGGTTTCGGCCAGCAGCTTGATGCCCTCCACGATCTCGGCATCGCTCACGGCGGCGATGCTCCCGCCGGTGCGGTTGGCGATGTCGATGGCGTAGGGGCCGTCGGCGGGGTTGCCGATGGCGATCGATTTGGCGATGGTGTTCGGCTTCACCGGGGTGATGAAGTCACGGCCCTCGGCGAAGGCCTGGGCGATGGGGGAGCAGCCCTCCGCCTGGGCGCCGCTGAAGCGCACGGGCTTCTCGTCTACCAGGCCCACCTTGATGAATTCGTCGAAACCCTTGCGGATCTTGGTGAACAGCGAACCCGAGGCCAGGGGCGCCACGATGTGATCGGGGAGCTGCCAGCCGAGCTGTTCGATCACCTCGTAACCGAGGGTCTTGGAGCCCTCGGAGTAGTAGGGGCGCAGGTTGATGTTCACGAAGCCCCAGCCGTAGGTGTTGGCCACCTCCGAACACAGGCGGTTCACCTGGTCGTAGTTGCCCTTCACCGCCATCAGGGTGGGGTTGTAGATCAGGGTGCCGAGCACCTTGCCCAGTTCCAGGTCGCTGGGAATGAACACGCAGCACTCGAGGCCGGCATGGGCGGCGATGGCGGCGGTGGAGTTGGCCAGGTTGCCGGTGGAGGCACAGCTCACCGTGGTGAAGCCGAGTTCGCGGGCGCGGGTGAGTGCCACGCTCACCACCCGGTCCTTGAAGGACAGGGTGGGCATGTTCACGCCGTCGTTCTTGATGAAGAGCTTCTTCAAACCGAGGCGACGGGCCAGGCGGTTCGCCTGCAGGAGGGGCGTGAAGCCGGTGCCCACGTCGATGGGGTCGCCTTCGATCGGCAGGAAGTCGCGGTAGCGCCAGATCGAGGCGGGACCGGCCTCGATCGTGGCGCGGCTGACCCGGGCCTTGATCGCCTCGTAGTCGTAGACCACCTCCAGCGGCCCGAAGCACACGTCTTCGCAGACGTGGCGGGCGCAGGCCTCATAGGGGTGGCCGCATTCCTTGCACTGGAGGCCCGTGAAGGTGGGGCCGGTGAGGGCGGAGCGGGAAAGGGTGACCGTCACGGGCGCGACCGGAGCTGGACGAAGGCTACCAGCGGTTTTCCGCTCCCTGTCGCAATCCCGACTTCAGAAGTCGGGATTCTGCCCGGCGGTGGCCTGCTTCGCCCTGGGTGGCCCTGGGCGGACCACGCCGCCGTTCCTGCCTACGCTCGAGCAGCGCTCCGCCTGCCCATGGCTCCGCCGCGGCTGGTCCGCCTGCCCCTCTCCCAGAGGCTCGGCCTCTCCCTGCTGGTGGGGGTGCTGGTGGTGGTGCTGATCTGGGGCTGCGCCCGGTTCTGGGTGGAGTGGCAGTGGTTCGCCCAGTTCCAGTTCACCGGCGTGCTGCTGCTGCGCTGGGCCCTGCAGCTCGCGGGCCTGCTGCTGGGTCTGGCCCTCACCCTGGGGGGCCAGCTGTGGCTGGTGCGCTTCTGGCGGCTGCCGCGCCAGGGGCCCACCCGCCTCGCTCTGCCCCCTCTCCCCTACGCCGGCTTCCTGCTGCTGGTGTACGGCATGCAGCTGGTGTCGTTGCTGATGGCCGCGCGCCTGGCCCACCGGCTGCTGCTGGCTCCCTTCGATCCGCGGCGGCTGCATGGTCTGATCGCCCTGGAGGGCCTCCCGCCCGGGCCGGTACTGGCGGTGGCGGTGCTGCTGCTGGCCCTGCTGCTGCTCCGGCCCCTGGCCACGGCGCGGCTCTCGGCCGCGCTGCTGGGCGCGCTGGGTTCGGTGGCCCTGGCCCGCAGCTGGAGCCTCTGGAGCGTGGCGCTGGTGGCGCGCGATTCCGGCCTGCGGGAACCCCTCCTCGGCGCCGACATCAGCTTCGCCCTGCTGCGCTTCCCCGCCCTGGCGTTCCTGCTCACCCTGGCCCTGGTGCTGCTGCTGGGGGGACTGGCCTCGGCCTTCTGGGGCCTGCTGGCCCGTCCCCCCCAGCTCTCGGATGGCCGCTTCGCGGGGTTCACGGCGCCGGTGCTGCTGGCCCTGCGGCTCCCCCTGGCGCTGCTGGCCCTGCTGGCGGCCGGGGCCTTCTGGCTGGGGCGGCACCAGTTGCTGCTGAGCACCGTGGGGAGCGTGCCCGGTGCCGGCTGGTTCGACGTGCACGTCTCGCTGCCCCTGCGAACCCTGGCGGCGTTGCTGGCCCTCGTCCTGGCGGTGGTGATCCTGTTGCCCCTGCCCCGCCGCGGCGTGCGGGGCAAGGCGATCGCCGGGGTCGCCCTTGCCCTGGCGCTGACCCCCCTGCTGCAGCTGCTGCTGCAGCCGGTGGTGCAGGTGATGGTGGTGAAGCCGCGGGAGCTGGAGCGGGAAACCCCGTACCTGGAGCGCTCCATCCGGGCCACCCGCAATGCCTTCCAGCTGGATCGGATCAGCAGCCGCAATGTGAACCCCCGCGCCCACCTCACCCGGGAGGATCTGGCCCAGGGGCAGGCCACGCTGCGCAACATCCGCCTCTGGGACAGCCAGCCCCTGCTGGCCACCAACCGCCAGCTGCAGCAGCTGCGGGTCTACTACCGCTTCTCCGAGCCCGCGGTGGACCGTTACCTGCTCCGTCCCGGCCACAGCGCCGGCCGGCAGCAGGTGATCATCACCCCGCGGGAGATGGACCAGGCGGCCCTGCCGACGGCGGCCCGCACCTGGCTGAACCGCCACCTGGTGTTCACCCACGGCAACGGATTCACGGTCTCGCCGGTGAACACCAGCGGCGCCGATGGGCTGCCTGAATACTTCATCAGTGATCTGGGGGCATCGACCCGGGTGCAGGGCAGCCCCAGCCTCGGCATCACCGCTGACCAGGTGCGCAGCGGTATTCCGATCGGGCGGGCCGCCCTCTACTTCGGAGCCCTTCCCTCCCCCTATGCCCTGGCCCCCTCGAAGGTGGAGGAGTTCGACTATCCCCAGGGCGACGAAAACTTCTACAGCCACTACAGCGGTGCCGCCGGCGTGCCGATCGGTCGCCCCTGGCAGCGGTTTGCCGCGTCCCTGTACCTGGGCGAGCCGAAGCTGATTAGTCGAGGTGCCCTCAGTCCGGAGTCACGGCTGCTGCTGCGGCGGGAGGTGCGGGAACGGCTGCGCACCCTGGCTCCCTTTCTTCGCTTCGAGGGGGACCCCTACCTCGTCTCGGTGCAGCTTCCGGAGGAAGCCTCCTTCCGCAGCCAGCAGCACCAGTACTGGATCGTGGACGGGTTCACGACCAGCCGCAGCTACCCCTACAGCGCCGCGCTGCCCGGCGATCCCGACATCCGCTACCTGCGCAATTCTGTGAAGGCGGTCGTGGATGCCTACAACGGTTCGGTGGTGTTCTATGTGAGCGAGCCGGACGATCCGATCCTGGCGAGTTGGCGTCGCCTGTTCCCGAGCCTGTTTCAACCCCTCTGGACGATGCCGGCCCCCCTGCAGGCCCACATCCGCTACCCGCTGCGCCAGTTCGAACTGCAGACGGCGCAGCTGCTCCGCTATCACGTAACCGATCCGCGCGTGTTCTACAGCGGCGACGACGTGTGGCAGGTGCCGATGGAGCTCTACGGCAGCTCCCAGGTGCCCGTGAAGCCTTATCACATCAGCGCCCAGGTGGCCGGCCGGCAGAAACCCGAATTCCTGCTGCTGCAGCCGCTCACGCCCCTGGCGCGCCCCAACCTGGCGGGCTGGCTCGCGGCCCGCAGCGATGCCCCCCACTACGGCGAGCTGCTGCTGCTGCGCTTCCCCAGCCAGACGCCGATCTTCGGGCCGGAGCAGATGCAGGCCCTGATCAACCAGAACCCCCGCATCAGCCAGCAGTTCGGCCTCTGGGATCGGGCCGGCTCCGAGGTGATCCAGGGCAACCTGCTGGTGATGCCGATCGGCGAGGCCCTGCTCTATGTGGAGCCGGTGTATCTCAAGGCCCGCAAGGGCGGTCTGCCCACCCTCACCCGTGTGGTGGTGAGCGACGGCACCCGCATCGCCATGGAGGATTCGCTCGAGAAGGGCATCGAGGCCCTGCTCGATCCGCGGCGCTCCAGCCTCGCGGCACCAACCAACCTGGCGGAAGCGGCTCTCTCCTAGTTCCCTCGATACCCTTGAGCCCGATGGCTGCGGGCGCATGGTGGGCGACAGCGTGGAGATCAGCGATCTGCGCCGGTTCTCGCTCCTGCGGGAGGTGGACGCCGCGTCTCTGGAGAATCTGCTCCAGCAGGGTCGGCTGCGCCAGCTCGATCCCGGCGCCGTGCTGATCCACGCCGGCCTCATGCCCCCCGGCCTCCACTTCGTGCTGGAGGGCAGCCTCGCGGTGCGGCTGGAGGGTCCGGAGGCGGAAACGGTGGCCGAGGTGGGGCCCGGCGAGAGTGTGGGGGAGCTCTCGGTGATCGACGGCATTCCCCCCTGCGCCTGGGTGGTGGCCCTGGAGCCGGCCCGGGTCCTCAGCCTCGAAGCCGCCTCTGCCTGGGCCCTCACGCGAAGCTCCCACAGCTTCTGCCTGGCCCTGCTGCACAACCTCGCCGAACGGCTGCGGGCGAACAACCTCACGCTCGAATCCTCCAGCCGCCGCCGGCGGGAGGCCGAGGAGGCTGCCCTGCTCGACGGACTCACCGGCGTGTGCAACCGCCGCTGGATCGAGGAACGGCTGCCGCCCCTGGCGGCCCATTGCGGCTCGAGGCTCGCCCTGGCCCTGCTCGACATCGACTACTTCAAGCGCTTCAACGACACCTACGGCCACCAGGCCGGCGATGACGTGCTCCGCGGTGTGGCCGATGCCCTGCGCACCCAGCTGCGGCCCAGGGACGTGCTCGCCCGCTATGGCGGCGAGGAATTCGTGGTGGCTCTGCCCGGCCTGCGCCGCGAGGCGGCCGCTGCGGTGGCCGACCGGCTCCGCCGCTCCCTGGAGAACCTGCAGCTGCGCAGCAGCGATGGCGAGCTGCTGCCGCCGATCACCGTGTCGATCGGGGTGGCGGTGCAGGAGCAGGGCATGGGGTGCGAGGGCCTGATTGCCGCAGCCGATGGAGCCCTCTACCGGGCCAAAGAGGGGGGGCGCAACCAGGTGGTGCTGGCGGGTGAAGGATTGGCATATTGAGGAGTCAATACAATTTATGAAGATCTGCGTCTTCGGAAGCAATCCATTGCGCTTTTGAAGCCTCCTTAAGAGTTTGCAGAAAAACCCTGCCACGAGGCGCCTTCTCCGTCTCCAAGACCCACGTGGTCTTGGAGACGGGCCTGATCAGAGGGCTCAAACCCGCTGAGGGGCCGTGACTATCAGGGTGAGCCCTGTTCTGGCGCTGATGCTCTCCGCGGGCTCCCATCTCTATTGAGGCGATCCAGGGCCTGATCCACCAGCCTGCGAATCCGCCGTAGCGGATGACTGGCCGGGATCCGGTCCTCGATCGAGACATAGGAGAACAGGGAGCCCGTTCGCTCCTGTTTACCTCGCATCAGGCACGGGACAGTTGCACTATTTTGGCAGAGGGTGGGCCGGTTTTTCAGCAAACTCCTAGTGTCCCGTCCCGGAGATTGGCGACCAAAGTCGCTGCAGCTTCTCGAGGATTGAATCCGCCGTAGCGGTCCAGTTGAACGGCGCCTTGGTCATGTTGTAGGCCGCCACGAACTGCTCGATCTTGGAGATCAGCTCCTTGACGCTGGAGAAGCTCCCCCGCCGGATCGCCCGCTGGGTGATGATCCCGTTGCCGCAGGCCCGCGAAGCGGTAGCAGCGCTCCACCTGGTTGAGCCAGGAGGCGTAGGTGGGGGTGTAGTGAACGTGGAAGCGGGGCCGCTGCGCCAGCCAGGCACGGACCTTGGCGTGCTTGTGGGTGCAGTAGTTGTCGACGATCAGGTGGACGTCGAGATCCTCCGGGACGGACTTCTCGATCTGGCGGAGAAAGCCCAGGGACTCCTGGTGCCGGTGGCGAGGCCTGCACTGGGTCAGCACCTCCCCCGTGGCCACGTCCAGGGCAGCTAACAGGGTGGTGGTGCCATGGCGGATGTAAGTCGTGTGTGACCCCCTCCACGTAGCCCAGCCCCATGGGCAGCAGCGGCTGCGTCCGATCCAGGGCCTGGATCTGCGTCTTCTCGTCAACGCAGAGCACCATCGCCTTGTCGGGCGGATTCAGGTACAGGCCGACGATGTGGCGGACCTTCTCGACAAAGAATGGATCAGTGGAGAGCTTGAAATGCTTCTGCCGGTGGGGCTGGACCGAGAAGGTCTGCAGCCAGCGGTGAACGGTGGTCTTGGAGATGCCAGTGACAGCAGCGAGGGAACGTGCTGACCACCTGACTGACGGACACAAGTCCGAAAGCCACTGCAGCGGAATGGGTCTCAGGTCATTGGGTGGGCAGGGAGCCGTGAGAGCTTGGGGCTCTCACACCAAACCAATCCCTCGTGGCATCCCGTGCCCAGCTGCATGCTGAGC
>JBJTWS010000230.1:0-9593 GCA_046081905.1 Synechococcus sp.
GCGACACTACGTTCTGGGCAGCGGTTCCATCACCAAGCGTGTCATTGGTGATCACAGTCCCGCTTACCGACACCGCATCTTCTGCAATCGTGTTGGTATCGGCCACCGCCAGCGGCAGATCATCGATCGGCGTAACCTCGATCGTCAGAGTAGAGGTATCAGTCCCACCCTTACCATCACTGATCGTGTATGTGATCGGAGGAACACCACCGTTGTAATCATCAACTGGCGTAAAGACGTAATCTCCATTGCTCCCAATTGAGATTTCACCAACTCCTGGGATAGTGATCGAACCACCAGCAGGAACCTTAATCGGCTGATTATCCACCACAACAGTGAAGTCCGTCACAGTGAGCGGAGTATCACCGTCTGGATCACTGGCACCATCTAGAACGTTGCCGATCGCAGGTTGGTCTTCGGGAGTCCTGACGCTCTCGTCAGGATCCACTGGAGGATTATTCGACGAAGTGGGGGAAGGGGTAGGTGAAGGAGTCGGAGTTGGTACCGGAGTCGGAGCCAAAGGCACCGGCTCCTCAGCAGGTGGAACTTCCGCAGCGGGAGCCTCAGGAGGGGGAACAGGCTCAGGAGGCTGTTCCTGATCGGGTTCAGGGGTCGGTGGTGTCTCCTCCGCAACAGGACCCTCTGGAACACCCGCCGGAGTGGCCGTAGGTGCAATGCTGGGCTCTGATGGGGTAGAACCGGTGAACGGTTGGGTCGGCGGCGTCGCGGCCCCACGCGTCGGCGGCAAGCCTTCTGCACCACCGCCGCCTCCCTCAGGAACCGTTGGGCCTTCCGTTGTGCCCGTGGGCGGTGGCGTCACATCGCCCACAT
The DNA here is from genome assembly GCA_046081905.1 of Synechococcus sp. GTDB lineage: Bacteria > Cyanobacteriota > Cyanobacteriia > PCC-6307 > Cyanobiaceae > CBW1002. The sequence goes on from JBJTWS010000230.1 coordinate 832, forward strand.
CGAGCACGGGGGGCTCATCCACCGTCTCCACCACGTTCTGGAAGGGTTCCGTGGGTATGGCCGTGGCCCCTAGGTCAGGGTCAGAGGAACCGCTGGCGTCATACGACGCGTCGTAGGCGGCCGCAGACGCCATGTCGTTGCGGGTGGTTTCCGCGCCGTGCCCCTGGCTCTCGGCGCCAGCGCTCTCCACGCTCTCGACAGGATTGGTACCGGTGAGATCTTCAGCCATGACGAGCAGAGCGAGAGAAGGGGCGCGAGGGAGTACTGCGCCAAGGCGCAGTCATTCGCTTCTTGGTTGAACCCTAGATCGATCGAGCCGCGATGGTCCCGGCCTCCAGGCCCGTCAAACGCCCGCAGCGGACCATCCACTGAAATGCCAGCGCAACACCTCCGAGACTCCCTGCAGCACAGGGGATCTACCGAACTGAAAAGCTCCTGAGAATCCCCCCTCAGGCAGGGCAGAATGGTACAAACAGGGGCTGCCGAAGCCGAATCATCCGCTCAGGAATCGAAAGCAAATCCGTAGCCATCGGCAGCTGTGGAATCCTCGAATCCGAGGCCGTGGTGCAGGGAAGGCGGATCATCAAGCAGATCGTGCAGGTGCCCATCCAGCGCACCGAGAACCTCAGCACCATCGGCATTGCCAAATTCATCCACGGCAAAGGCACCCTGCTCGGTGATACCCCGCTGTTCCATCACATCCGCCAGGGCATTGAGCAGCTCTTGCTGGATGTCGTGGTAATGATCCAGGGACAGGCCCTGCTGTTCCAGGTAGCTGCTCACCGTCTGGTCAAGGCCATAGGCCAGTTCCGCGGTGCCAAGCGACAGGGATTCACCCGCCACGGGCTGTGAATCCTGGAGGCCCTCCTGCAATCCTTCCTGGAGGCCCTCCTGCAATCCTTCCTGCAGGCCCTCCAGATACGACAGCACGAGATCGCCTAAGTCCGCATTCTCGGGGGCGCCGGGGGGATCGAGACCCTCTGCGAGGGAAGCGCCAAGCTCATCACCACTGAATGGGGCGGCCATGGCCGGACAAGGGAACGTGCCCGAACCCTAGGTGGAGCCAGGATTCAACGGCAAGATCGCGACAAGACGAACTGCCCGTGGCTCCCCTGAAGGGAGGCTCTGAGGAGTATCCAGAAAACGGCAGAGCACCAGAACGCCGATGGGATCAGGATTCCGCCAGCCGCTGAGAACTCGCTGAGAGAGGCCTCAGCGGGCCTCACGCATGGCGGAATTGAGCGTACGCGTGAACGGCTGGAACAGATAACGGAGCACGCTGCGCTTGGGGCCCTCGATGTCGGCCACCACCGGCATCCCCACCTGAACCGGGAACTTCTTGTCTCCCGAACCCACATACTGCTGATCCAGGGAGATGCGGGTCTGGTAGTAGTACTGCCGATCGTCCGGGTCCTGCACTGTGGAGGGGGAGATGCTCACCACCTTGCCGGAGATCGAACCGTAGATGCTCGAGTCGTAGGGCTTCAGCTTCACGGACACAGTCTGCCCCTCTGTGACAAACCCGATATCGGCGGAGCGCACGCGGGCCTCCACCAGCTTGGGCGCCAAGGTGGGCACGAGCGAAAGCACCACCGAACCCGGCGCCACCACGCCCCCGGGCGTCTTGAAGCGAAGGTCGTTCACCTCGCCGCTGATCGGAGCGCGGATCTTGGTGCGATCGAGCTGGTTGCGCAGCTTCTTGATGTTCTCGCTCACCACGGCTTCTTCGTTCACCAGCGAGGCGATCTGGATGCGCTCCTCAAACCTGCGGCCGGAAGTGAGGCTGCGCAGTTCGGCCTGGGCCTGCAGCAGCAGCTTGGTGGCCTGGGCCCTTGTGGAGAGCAAGCTGGCCATCTGGGTGTTGGACTCGGCCACCTGCTTGTCCACCTGCAGCAGGTTCAGACGGGAGGCGGCGCCGGAGGCCACAAGGCTGGCGTACATCTGCCTCTGCTCCAGCAGGAGCTGCTGCTCCTGGCGGTAGCGGGAGATCTGCTCATCGAGGCCGCGGATCTGGACACTCTTCTCATTGATCTTCTCCTGCACCTGCTCGATCTGGTCGGCGCGGTTCTCGATGCGGCTGTTGAGCAGATCGCGCTGGGCCTGGGTCACCTTGTCGCTGCCGGACAGGCCGTCGGGCACATCGCCCTGGATGGCCGCCTGCAACTGCCGCTGCTGCAGGGTGAGGTTGCGCAGCTGCTGCTCGATGGCGCGGTATTCGCTCTCCACCAGATTGGGGCGCAGCTGCAGCATCACATCCCCCTTGCGCACCTGATCGCCATCCCGCACCTCCACCTTCTCCACGATCCCGCCCTCGAGGTGCTGCACCACAGACACATCGCCTTCGGGCACCACCTCGCCGGAGGCGGTCACCACCTGGGTGATCGGCGTGAGGGCCGCCCAGGGGAAAAAGATCAGCACGGCCGCCCCGAGGCCGTACAGCGTGTAACGCAGGTAGCGGTTGTCGGGCTTCTCCTCCAGCTCCAAAGCCTGGCTGAGGCGATTGCGGCCCACCAGGGTGATGGCATCGGGGCTGTCGCTGCCGGGCAGGCTGGTGGAGAGGGCGCCGGCCGGGGGCAACGACAGCGAGGAATCGGAGGGGGGGAGATTGGTGGTCATCGGGAAACCGCAGGGGAAGGGGAGGGGGCGGGACGGTGGCTCAGGAAGGTTTCGGTGCCTGGGGTTGCTTCATCTGATTGCGGAGTTCATCGGGCGTGCCCTGGAACACGGTCACCCCCTTGTCAAGAATGCAGAGGCGATCCACCCGCTCCAGCAGCAGCTTGTTGTCGGTGGCCAGGATCACGCTGCGCTCCTGGCCCGAGAGGGTGCAGCGCCGCAGGCTGGGGAGGATGTCGAGCACAGCGTCGAACTGGGTGGGCGCCAGGCCCTGGCTGAGATCGTCGAGCAGGAGAATCGGAGAGTCCTTGATCACCGCCTGGGCGAGCGCCATCAGCTTGCAGATGCCATTGGGCAGTTGGAAGACGATCTCATCGGTGAGTGGGGTCTGCAGCCCCTCTGGCAGGTTCTCGAGAAAATCGAGAATGCGCAGCTGATCACACACCTTGCGCACCCCCGCCAGGGTGGCATCGGGATTCATCGCCGTGAGATTCGAGAGCACCGTGCCCGGCAGCAGCTGCACATCGGACATGAGGTAGCCGATGTTGCGCTGGATGGCATCGGTGCCGAACTGGCGATAATCCTTGCCATCGAAGAGGAGGGTGCCGCTCACCAGGGGATAGAGCTGATCGATCACCCGCAGCACGGTGGTTTTGCCGCAGCCGGAGTTGCCGGTCACCGCCAGGATCTCTCCGGGGGAAACGGAGAGGGAAACCCGGGTGATCGCGAACTTGTTGTCGCCCCCCAGCCGGCAGGCGGCCGAATCGAGCAGAACCGAGCCCCGCAGGCGATTGGAGGCCGACTGGCCGGCAATCAGGGGGGTGCTGGAGCGGATTTTGAGGTACTGATCCAGCTGCTGGTACTGATTGCGCATCGTGGTGTAGCGCAGCAGGGCACTCATCAGCTGCTGGAAGGGGCCGAACATGCGCCACACGAAGAACATGGCGGCGATCAGGTTTCCGAACTGCGGCGCCACCACCCGATCCAGAGCCTCAGGCCCGAGGGGATCGCTGTAGGCCATCCACGCACCGATCGCCAGGGTGAGCACCCCGGCCAGTTGCGAGGTGGTGCTGGTGATCACCTGCAGCCGCCCCACCTGGCGGTTGATCGTGAGGGCCGTGGAGCTGCTCTGGGCCGACAGACCCCGCAGGCGCTGCAGCCAGACCCACTCCACATTGGCGAGCTTCACCTCGAGGAAGCGACTCACCAGTTCCTGCTGGGCCTGGGTGATGCTCGCTCCGGTGGAGAGGTTGAGGGTGGCGGCACCGGCGTAGTAGCGGCTCATGAGCCACACCAGCAGGCCGCTCACCACCATCAGCACCAGCGGCACCATCACAAGCCAGCCGCCGACGAAGGCCACGGCTGCGATATAGATGACGATGAAGGGGAAATCGAGGCAGGCGAGGGCCAGGGGACCCTGCAGATAGCCAAGCAGGCTCTCCAGGTTGCGGAATCGGTTGTTCAGGCCGGTCTGGCCGAGGGCCTCGACCTGGCGATAATCCAGGGAGAAGAGCTTCTCCAGCAGGCTCACCCCCAGCAGCGCCTCCAGGCGGCCGCTCAACTGGGAAAGCAGCGAAACCCGCCACTGGCGAAGGGTCCAGTCGAGGAGGAAGAGCACCACCACACCCAGGAAGATCCAGGTTGTGGAGATCAGGCTGTTACTGGGAATGGAGACGTTGTAAACGGCCCTCATGTAGAAGGGCAGCGTGAGGCCGAGAATCGCAATCGCGAAGCTGATGGCATAGAGCAGCCAGATCCTGTTGGTGAAGCGATAGAAGATCTGCTTCAGCAGCGTGATCCGCTCGGTGCTGCCCCGGTCCTGCAGCCACACCAGCTCGCCGGCCGGCAGCACCTCGGCCAGGGGGCGGCGACCGGTGGCATTGCCCGCCACCAGCTCGCCCTTGCCCGTGAGGGAGAGAACGTAGGGAACGTTCTCCGGGCTGAGGTAGAGGGCCGGAAGGAGCTGCGGGTTGAGCTGGCTCCAGCTCTCGATCATCTCGGTGCGGCTGCCGTAGCCCAGGCGCAGCAGCAGATTGCGGGCATCCACCAGATCCATCTGGCGCGGATCACGGCCCACCAGCTCGAACAACTCCTCCGGACGGCCCGTCCACATCAGCTGCTGCAGCAGCAGCCGCACGCAGAAGGCCATGGGGGCCTCCGGCGAGAGGGTGAGATCGCGAAGCAGAACGGTGCGGCTGGTCATGCGATCACCTCAGGCAGGCGAATGGGCAGCTCGATCTGCTGATCGGTGATCGAGATGAGCACGTTGCCCACCCCGCTCAACAGCACAGTGGTTCGGCCCCTGGTTCGCTCCAGCACCTTCTGGATGCCATCGATGAATTCCTTGCCGTAGGAGCAGTCGCTGAGGTCGATCATCACCACGCCGGGATCGGTGGCCAGGGCCCGCACCAGCTGGAAGAGCTGCAGGGCATCACTGGAGAGGCCACTGGGAACGGAGGTGCCGAGCATGGTGTTGTAGCCATCGGCCAGGGAGCGCACTTTTGCGTCCACCCCGATCAGATACGACCAGAACAAAGCCCGCCTTCGGTAGCGGGTGGGCTGAAAACTGGTGATGTTCTGCAGCAGGGTTCCTTCAAAGAACTCCATCGATGGGTCCACATACACGATGTCCTGCCGCAGGGAATCCCGGTGGTAATCGGCGATGGCGATGTCGTTCACCTTGAGGTTGAGGAAGGTTTCCACCTGGATCAGCGAGAGGAACAGGTGCCGGGCATCACCGCCGAAGCTTTCATCGCGCATCAGGGCGGAGGAGCCCAGCGGAATCGGCGCCAGCCGGTGGCCCTCCACCTCCAGCCGCAGGGAATCAACGAAACTGGGTTCCACCTGGCCGCCCTCGGCTTCGGTGGGGGTATCCATCAGCAGCTCGAACTCATCACGGGCATGGGTGAGGCGGCGGTAGCTGTTCCACAGCGCCATGGCCTGCTGCCAGGGGGAGAGGATCTTGCTCCCCAGCAGCAGGGCGGCCGCCAGGGCTCCACTGAGGAGATCCCCGTGGATCACCAGGAGGGCTCCCCAGGTGAGGATCGAGGCCATGGTGAGCTGATTCATCAGCGCCCCGAAGGCCATGTAATTGCCGCTGAACTCGCTGTTCTGCATGCGCTGCCAGGCGAGCTCCTCCTGGCGCTGCTCGTTGCCCACCAGGAACTGGCGCCCGAGGCCGTTCGACTTGATCAGATTGATGGCGGCCATCAACTGGTTCTGGTAGTTCAGCCGCTCCAGCTCCAGCCGATCATTGCGCTTGGAGATCTCCTCGTACTGACGGGCGAAGGCAAGAGAGCGCAGCAGATACACCGCGATCGCCAGCAGGGCGATCACGCCGACGCTGCCGGCCACTAGGAAGAGCACCAGCACAAACACCAGCGAGAACAGCAGATCGATGGCGGTGTTCAGGGCCTGCAGCGAGCTTTCATCGCGCAGGAGGTTGATGCTGTTCAGCCGTTCGGCATGGGTGGAAGGAGGCGTGCGCAGGTAATCGTCGAGACGGAGGCGGGAGAAGTGGCTGAGGGCCATCAGGCGCCGGCCGTGCTCGATGCGGGCGCCATCGGCACCGGTGAGGGTGAGGCGCACGCTCTTGAGCCAGCCGGAGAGCACCATCAGGGCCACCACCCCGAGGGTGAGCACCAGCAGGCTCGACATCGAGCCGGTGGGCAGGATGGAGGTATATACGATATTGATATATAGTGGAGAGGCGAGCTCGAGCAAGTTGATCAGCACCGAGCAGATCAGGATGGGCCCTATCTGATACCGGCGCCAATCCAACTCCCGCAGAGACTGGAAGTAGCGGTGATGTACCAGCTCGTCGACAACGCTGATGCAGGTGGCCACTCCACCCACGAGCCAGGATCGGAATCCCCCGACGGCACCGGCCACTGTGCCACGCACATCCAGGGAAAGGACTTCTGGTCGCATGGATCGGCCCAGGACCGCAGGGGAAAAGCAAAAGCTAGCCACGCCTCGCCATGGCGGGTGCAAACGGGGTTGGATTGTGACGATGCACGACCAAATCAAGCTTGTCCCGCCGTGTGACAAAAGAGAACATCTCCAGAACTGCGGTCGTCTTCCTCTGGGTTCATCGATTCCCGAGCCCAGCGGCCCGTGCCGGCCGCCATTCTCCTGACTAGGGTTGGACGGTCTTCCATGTCTGGCCGGGACGGCACCATGTACCGCTTCCGCCTCAGCTCCAACCAGGTTCAGCTGGAACTGGTGGGCAATGGCAATTCCGACCGCCTCCCTTTCCAGGTGCTGGGCCCCACCACGGAGGTGGCCTTCCTGGAGGAGCTGCTGGAGCAGGAATTCGGCACCCTCACCCTCAACCCTGCCCAGCTCTACGGCTTTCTGGAGACCAACACCTGGGTGAAGCAGTTCTTCCCCACACCCCAGGTGGTGGAGGGCGATCTCCAGGCCGCTCCCCAGGCCAACACCAGCTTCCAGCGGCAGACGCTTGGCAACAAGCTGGTGCAGGCCGGCATCCTCACGCCGGAGGAACTGGAACAGCTGCTGGAGGACTACCGCCCCTTCTCCGAAACCCTGCGCTTCGGCGAATTCCTGCGGCTCAACCTGCAGGTGCCGCCGCAGCTGCTGGATCTGCTGCTCAATCCCGGCCAACTGGAGGAGATGGGCTTCAACGAGAAGCGCCTCGGCGATCGCCTCGTGGAGATGGGGGTCATCAGCCAGGCCCAGCTGGAGGAAGCGCTGGCCGTGCAGAAGAGCAAGGGGGGGAGGATCGGTGAGGTGCTGGCCTCCCTGGGGCACATCTCCGAAACCGCCGCCCGCTTCTTCTCCCTCGCCAAGGTGAACGAGAAAGGCCACATCGACTACGACACCGCCTCCTGAACAGGCGCGGGCTCGGTCCCCCCCCGGTACAGCGCATCCGCCATGCGGGCCACCTGAACCATCGGGCCCACATCATGCACCCGCAGCACATCCGCCCCGGCGGCGATGGCGGCACCGCACACCGCCGCCGTGCCCCACAGCCGCGCCCGCGGGCGGGGTTCCTCCAGCACCGCACCGATGAAGCGTTTGCGGGAGGGCCCCACCAGCAGGGGAAATCCCTCGGCCCGCAGCAGCGCCAGGCCCCGCAACAGCGCCATGTTCTGTGCCGTGTCCTTGGCGAAGCCCAGGCCCGGATCCCAGAGAATCCGCTCGGCGCGCACCCCCGCCGCCAGGGCCCGGTCGGTGGCGCGCAGCAGCTCCTGGCGCACCTCCTCCACCACGTCGTCGTAGCGGGCAAGGGCGTCCATGCTGCGGCTGTCCCCGCGGCTGTGCATCAGCACATAGGGGCAGCCCGCAGCCGCCACCACCCGCAGCAGGGCCGGATCGCGGCGGCCGCCGCTCACTTCGTTGATCCAGTGGGCGCCGGCCTCCAGGGCCGCTTCCGCCACAGGCGCATGGAAGGTGTCCACCGAGAGCCAGGGCGGAGCGGCCCCCAACCCCTCGCGGATCCGCGCCAGGGCGGGGAGCAGGCGCCGCAACTCCTCGGCCGGCCCCACCTCCACGGCGCCCGGGCGGGTGCTCTGGGCCCCAAGATCCAGCACAGCGGCCCCCTGGGCCGCCAGGGTGCGGGCCTGGCGCAGGGCCGCCTCGGGGGTCTGAAAGAGGCCCCCGTCGCTGAAGGAATCGGGGGTGAGGTTCACCACCCCCATCACGAGCGTGCGCTCGCCCCAGCGCGGCAGGGACGCCGGCGCGGAGCTCAAGGCGGCGCCTGGTAGTTGGCGATGCGGGCGAAGCCCTGCGGATCGAGGGAGGCACCCCCCACCAGCACCCCATCGATCTCGGGCTGGGCCATCAGCTGGTCGATGGTGGCGGGGTTCACCGAGCCGCCGTACTGCACGATCACATCGTCGTAACCCACCCAGCCGCGGATCAGGCCGCAGACGCGGTTGGCCTCATCGGCGGCGCAGGTCTTGCCGGTGCCGATCGCCCAGATTGGCTCGTAGGCCACGATCAGGTTCTGGGGGTCGATGCCCTCGAGGCCCTGCTCCACCTGACGGTGAATCACCCGCTCGGTCTCGCGGGCCTCACGCTGATCGAGGCTCTCGCCCACGCACAGGATCGGGATCAGACCGTGGTCCTGGGCGGAGCGGGCCCGCAGGTTGATCTGATCGTCGGTTTCGCTGTAGTACTTGCGT
>JBJTWS010000231.1:0-14695 GCA_046081905.1 Synechococcus sp.
AACCGCGTGTGTCCGGTCGGCAGAGAGCTCTATCCGCGACAAACTCCTAGAGCCCACGAATGAGTGGTATGCGATCGCCAAGATCGCCGGGATCAAGCTGTGCGCGGCCCTGCGGCGGCAATACGGCTTTGATGCGATCAGCCTGATGCCCACGAATCTGTACGGGCCTGGCGACAACTACCACCCCACCCACAGCCATGTGCTGCCGGCCCTGATCCGCCGCTTCCACGAGGCCAAGCTCTCCGGGGCGCCGAGCGTCACCTGCTGGGGAACGGGCACGCCGCTGCGCGAGTTCCTGCACGCAGATGATCTGGGCGAGGCCTGCGTGCACGCGCTGGAGCGCTATGCGCCCGATCCGGCCGATCCGGTGCAGCACCTGAACGTGGGAACGGGCGTGGATCTGCCGATCCGAGAGCTGGCGGAGCTGGTGGCCGAAGCGGTGGGCTACGAAGGTGCGATCGAATGGGACACCAGCAAGCCCGATGGCACCCCGAAGAAACAGCTGGATGTGAGCCGGATCGAGGCCACGGGCTGGAAGGCGCGGATCACGCTGAAGGAGGGGCTGGCGGGCACCTACGCCGATTTCCTGTCGCCCGGCACCCGCCTCTGAGGCTGGTTTCCCGGCTTTGCCGCAGCGTTCGGCGCGGGTTCGGGAACCGGTACTTCTGCGGGTGGGCAGGGGCACTCCCGAGGCCTACATTGAATTTGAGGGGAGGGGAAGACCCGGGTCCCGCCCTTCAGCGAGGAGCGAAGTTCACACCACTCGTTTGCGTTGGCGCCCCTTGGGGTTCTGTCCTTTGCGTTCCAGGAGGTGATCGGCCTGCTGATCCGTTCCAAGGCTGTGAGCGAGCCATACGCCACCCCCCTATCCATCCCGACCAAGCCTCGGCATGCGTCTTCCCGGCGCCCCCCGATGGCCGAAAAGGTGATCTCCTGACCCCGGCGCTCCGTTTCCTGGAGCCCTCTTGCCTGATTCCCCGCACTCCCGAGGGTGCGGGGAATCTTGGCGTGATGCATCTTTCAGGCAGAGAATACCAGTGCATTTCCCCCCAGGGCGCGGCCCGGGCCCCAGGATGGATCTGCCCAGGCCTGTGGAGCGACTGTGAAGCCCCTGCGCCGTCTGCGGTTTCTGCCCATCTTCGGCCTGCTGCTGCTGCTCGGGCTTGGCAGCCTCTCGGTGGTGAGCTACCTGCGGGCCCGGGAGCTGCTGGACCGCCAGATCAGCGGCACCCTCCTGCCGATCACCTCGGACACGATCTACACCTGCCTCGAGAACGACCTGCTGCGGCCGGCGCTCGCCTCCGGCCTGATGGCGAGCAACACCTTCCTCACCCGCTGGGGGCTCTCCGGGGAGGGCGATCCCCAGTGGGTGCAGGCCTATCTGGCCAGCGTGCAGCAGCGCACCGGCGCGACCACGGTGTTTCTCGTATCGGAGCGCACCCGCCGCTACTACCACCCCCGCGGCGTGATCAAGCAGGTGTCCGCCGCCGATCCCCAGGATCGCTGGTTCTTCCGCTTCCGCGATTCCGGGCTCGCCCACGAGATCAACATCGACCGCGACACCGCCGATCTGGGGCGCACCACAGCCTTCATCAACGTGCGCCTGCAGGATCCCGCCGGGAACTTCCTCGGCGCGGTGGGCCTCGGCATCGATGTGCGCACCCTCGCGGCCCAGATCCAGCAGGTGGAGAAGCGGTACGGCGCTCGCGTGTTCTTCCTCGACGGGCGCGGCCGGGTGGTGCTGGCCGCCGCGGGGCAGCGGGAAGCACCGATGACGGAGGCAGAGGGCCTCAGCGATTCCCTCCGGCGGGTGCTCAGCGATCCCACCACCTCCTTCCGCCTCATCCACCACGGCCGCGAGATCTTCGTGAACAGCCGCCGGGTGCCCAGCCTCGGCTGGGTGCTGGTGGTGGTGCAGGAGCGGAGCGCCGAGCAGCGCGATCTGCTGGCCCTGCTGGCCCAGAACCTGCTGGCGGCCCTGCTGATCTCCGCCCTGCTGCTGCTGCTGGCCTGGCGCACCCTCGGCACCTCCCTGCGGGAGCTCGAACTGGCCGCCCACACCGACAAGCTCACCGGCCTGCTGAACCGCAACGCCTTCGAGCCCATCTACAGCCACCTGGCCGCCTCGAGCTTCCGGCACGACCAGCCCCTGGTGGTGGCCACGTTCGACATCGATCACTTCAAGCAGGTGAACGATCGCTATGGCCATCCCGAGGGGGATCGGGTGCTGCGCCACCTCGCCCATCGCCTCAGCCACGGCATCCGCCGCACCGATCTGCTCTTCCGCTGGGGCGGGGAGGAGTTCCTGCTGCTCCTGCCGGATTGCACCCTGCCCCAGGCCCTGCTGCGCCTGGAGGCGATCCGCACCGATCTCCGCCACCACCCCGCGGAGCTCACGGGTCCCTCCGGTCCCACCGCCCTCTTGATCACCCTCAGCTGCGGCGTGACCGTGCACCGCAGCGGCGAACCCTCCTCCGTGCTGCTGCGCCGGGTGGATTCCGCCCTCTATGCCGCCAAGCGGGAGGGACGCGACCGGGTGATCTGCGTGGAGCCGGAGGAATCCGGCGCCCTTCAGCGCACCACCAGCACCGGGCACGACGCCTGAACCAGCACCCGCTGGGTTTCGCTGCCCAGCAGCAGGCCCACCAGACCCCGGCGGCCATGGGAGCCCATCACGATCAGATCGCAGCCCAGCCGCTGGGCCGCCTCCAGAATCGCCGTGTGCACGCCGTCGCCGGCGGCGCTCTCGGTGTTCACCGCCACCCCGGCGGCCTCCACCACCGCCCGCGCCTCCGCCAGCACCCGGTTCGACTCCTCCCGGGCCGCCTGCAGCAGCGCCTCGATCGTGGTGGGCTCCACCATCTCGCCCATGCCCACCAGCGAGAGGGCCACGTTCTCGCGCACATGCAGCAGGGTGAGCCTGCTTCCCAGGGCCTTGGCCAGCGCCGCCGCCTGCTCCACCGCCTTGGCGGAGGCCTCCGATCCATCGGTGGGCACCAGCAGATGGGCGTAGGCCATGGCGAGGGCGGCGGCTCCCCTTCTGTTTAGTCACCCCGGCGGGAACCGCCCAGCTGCTGGGGGCGTGCCTTCCGTGGGTGTTTGCCTTCAGTGCAGCGGGTCGCTGATCACCAGGGTGGAGCTGGTGAGGCGCCGCAGCAGCCGGCTGGCCCGGTCGCTGGCGGCGATCGGCAGCCCCGCCACCAGCCGCCGCTGGGAGCGCAGGATCACCAGATCGTGCTGGCGGGGCTGGCTGAGGATTTCGCTCTCCACCAGCAGGCTGGGGTGCGCCTGCACGTCCACCCCCACCCGCTCGCGCGTCCCCTCGCCCCGCGGCAGCCACTGCCGTAGCTGCTCCCGCAGGTGCTGCCGCTCCGCCGCCGGCAGGCCCGGATCGTGTAGATGCAGCAGGGTGATCCGCACGGCCGGCGGAGGGGCGTCCGCCAAGCTGGCGGCGATCCGCTCCGCCAGCTGCACCTGCTCGAGGGCGCTGGCGGAGAGGTCCTTGATCGGCACCAGCCGCCGCCGCAGCTGCCGCGGCTCCTGCCGCAGGCGGGTCACCACCACCGGGCAGTGGGCCTGGCGGCAGAGGGCATCCACCAGATCGCCGAACAGCCAGCGGCCCAGCCGGGCCGGCGAGCCCACCCCCACCATCAGCAGGTCGGCCCCCTGCTCCAGGGCTGCCCGGGCGATGCCGCCGGCCACCTCCTGGTCCACCCGCAGCAGTGGGCTGCTGGGGATGGCCAGCTCCCGGCTGATCTCCTCGGTGTCGAGCAGGAGCTGGCGGGCCCGGGCCAGATCGGCGGTGAGGGCCATGCTGCCGCCCCCTCCGCATCCCAGCGCAGCGGCGTGACCACCGCCAGCGGCAGCACCAGCCCCGGCCGCCCCTCCTCCCCGCCGATCAGGCTGCGCACGATCGGATAGCCCAGCGGCGTGTGGGAGGCCAGGATCGAGCCCAGCAGCACGGCGCTCACCGGCGGGAAGCCACTGGCGAAGCCCAGGGCGGTGTCCGCCGCCATCGGCAGGCCGAAGGTGAGCAGCCCGAAGCGGAAGGAGCGCTGGCGGATCCGCTGGAACTCCGCCAGGTCGATCTCCAGCCCCGCTAGAAACAGCAGGTACACCACCCCCACATCGGAGAGCAGCGTCACCGTTTCGCTCTCGGGCGTCACCCACCCCAGGCCGTGGGGGCCCACCACCAGCAGCCCCACCAGATCCGCCAGGCCCAGCCGCCGGAACAGGGGCGGCACCAGCACGCTCAGGGCCAGCAGCAGGGCGAAGGTGCCGAGGGGATTGGCCGCCAGGAATCCCCCCACCCCGGAGGCCGTGCCTGTGCCCATGGCCCCCAGCAGCGCCCCCATCGATCCGCCCTAGAGGCCGCGCCAGCCCGCCAGGTGCGAGGCGGCGCTGGAGCGGACCAGCGCCCGGGCGCCCGGCAGGGCCGGCTCCAGGCGCAGGGAGCTGAAGGGGGGCAGCGAGCGGCGGCGCAGCCAGGCGCCCCAGCGGAATTCGTGGAAGGGGATCAGCGGAGCCGGGGCGATCACCCCCTCCTGCTTGAGCTTCCACACCAGGCTGCGGTAGGGGTCGTCCTCCAGCTCGCCCAGGTGTGAGGGCAATACCGAGGGGGCGAGGGGCCCGTTGCCGCGGCCGTTGTAGAGGTACAGCCAGCCCCGGCGGTGCAGCTCGGCCAGGGTCACGTCCTGGTCGGAGGAATCCACCTCCAGGGCCACGTAGCCGAAGGCCACGGCGGAGGGATCGAGCGCGAACAGGCCACTGAGGCGATGGTGCCGGTCCACCATCCAGAGCAGCCCGGTGCCGTTGCGCACCAGCGGCACCGGCTTGCCGCGCAGGTAGGAGAGGCGGGCCTCGAGGCTGTCGCGGGCGAAGTCTGCCTGCCGCCGCTGCACCTCCGCCAGGCCCACGCACAGCTGGGTGGGGCGCAGCGTGGCGATGGGCACCTCCAGCAGCGGTTCACCGGGCTGGGGAGGGGGAAGGGGCTCGTAGGGGAGGAGGTGCAGGGGTCCTGCGCGGATCCCTCCATCCTGGCTGGTCAGCCCAGGGAGAGCAGGGTGCCGAGGCCGATCTGGTGGAGGATGCCCTGGCCGGTGAGGGCCTCGGTGAGCACGCCGATCACGAAGCCGAGCATGGCGGCGCGGCCGTTGAAGCGCTCTGCGGCCTGGAGCTGTTCGGCGTGGATCTGGGCGGCGGCGGCGTTCTGGAACCAGCGGTCGTCGGACTGGGTGGTGGACATGGGATTTCGGGGTTGGCTCTGGAAGAAATGCAAAGGGATCTTGCGATTCCAGCTCTTTCGCTTGACGAAAAGCTGACACAGGCTTCCCAGATTTTTGTGGATGGTAAGGCGGAGTCTTGTGGGCCGACGGGTTCCGGATCGTGAGCGCCGATAGGGTCGGCTCCTGCCCCGGACCCCATGGCCGATTCCCTCCCCGCCGCGCCCTCAGGCGCCACCGCCGCCCTCCCCACCGCCGATCTCCCCATCCAGAGGCCCCGCGGCCGCCTCGGGGTGCTGGTGTGCGGCCACGGCAGCCGCAACCGCCTGGCGGTGGGGGAATTCGCCTCCCTGGCCGAGCAGCTCCGCCGCCACCTGGCCCCCGTGCCCGTGGCCCACGGCTACCTCGAGTTCGCCCGGCCGATCCTGCGCGACGGCCTCGAGAGCCTGCGGCAGCAGGGGGTGGAGCACGTGCTGGCGGTGCCGGCGATGCTCTTCGCGGCGGGCCACGCCAAGAACGACATCCCCTCGGTGCTGAACACCTACAGCGCCGAGACCGGCCTCGCGATCGATTACGGCCGGGAACTGGGGGTGGACCTCAAGATGATCCAGGCCGCCGGTGCCCGCATTCGCGAGGCGATCGAGGCGGCCGACCGGGCTGCCCTCGGCCGCGGTGAAGCCCCCGTGCCCCTGCACGACACCTGCCTGGTGGTGGTGGGCCGCGGCTCCTCCGACCCGGACGCCAACTCCAACGTGGCCAAGGTGACCCGCATGCTCGTGGAGGGCTTCGGCTTCGGCTGGGGGGAAACCGTGTATTCCGGCGTCACCTTCCCGCTGGTGGAGCCCGGCCTGCGGCAGGTGATGAAGCTCGGCCACCGGCGGGTGGTGGTGTTCCCCTATTTCCTCTTCTCCGGCGTGCTGGTGAGCCGCATCCGCCAGCACAGCGAACGCATCGCCGCCGATCACCCGGAGGTGGAGTTGCTGGCCGCCTCCTACCTGGGCGACCACCCCCTGGTGCTGGCCACCTTCGCCGAGCGGGTGGCGGAAGTGCTGCGCGGCGACACCGACATGAACTGCTCCCTCTGCAAGTACCGCGCCCAGGTGCTGGGCTTCGAGCGGGAGGTGGGGGCGCCCCAGCACAGCCACCACCACCACGTGGAGGGACTGGTGGAGAGCTGCACCCTCTGCGAGCGCGAATGCACCGGCGCCTGCCAGCCCGATGGCGTGCCCCTGCCCCTCGGCCAGGCCCCTGAGGCCCACGGGCATGGCCACGAACACGGGCACGACCACCCGCATGCCCACGAGCACGGCCATCACCATCCGCCCTACCCCCACGCCGATCACCCCCTCGGCCCCCGCACGCTGCGGTCGCACTCTGACCGCGACCCATGAGACTCGGAATCGATCAGGTTTGCTGATCCCTGGCGGATGTCGGGGTCTTTTCCCCTTTCGCCGCCGTTTTCCCCAGAAATCGGCCCGCTTTTCCCCAATCCAGCCGCTTTCGGCCCCCGCCGTGCCGTGGGGCCTGGGGATTGGCCCCTTTCCCCAGATCGGGACCCTTGACAGCTCACGGTTTTACCCTTCCGGATGGAGCTGGTGCCTCGCCGCCTGGTTTCCGCCCCAGTCGCCGCGCCCGATCACAGCCCTGGGACCGAAGCGTCAGCCCCGCGCCGCCGCTTTTGACGGCCCCCCGGCGGCCGTGGCTCACTGGGGATCCGCCGCAGGAAGCCCCATGGACATCGCCCCCCAGGAGTGCCGCACCAGCGAGCGCATCAGCCTCGAAGCCGAGGTGCCGGAGGCCCTCTTCGATGGCATGCGCGATTTCCTGGAGCGCCATCCCCAGTGGGACCAGCGGCAGCTGCTCACCTCCGCCCTGGCGGGCTTCCTGTTCCAGAACGGCTGCACCGACAGCTCGGTGACGCAGCACTACCTCAACGGCCTCTTCCTGCGTCCCTGAGCCCCCCATGGCGCCAGCGCAGGGGGCGAAAAAAAAGGCGGGAGTGCCAACCCCCGCCCTTGGTTTCTCCCTTGCCCGACCCATAGGTAGGTCGCCCGCTAAGTGTGCGCTGCGGAACCTGAAGCGATTGTGGTGATCGACACCACTTCTGCCCTCCGATCAGCGCCCCCTGACGTGGCCCCGGCGCCGATCCGCCCCCTCAGGGCGCCAGCCCCTCCTCGCCGCGCTGCAGCCGTTCCGCGGCCGCTTTGCAGGCCCGCCAGGTGATCGCCATCTCCGTGAGGGTGGGGCTCTGCCAGCCGGCGGTGGGCCAGCAGGCCCCGTCCACCACCAGCAGGTTGGGCGTGCGCCACCACTGGTTCCAGCGGTTCAGCGGCCCCTCCGCCTCCGTGGCGGCCATGCGGGCCCCGCCCAGTTCATGGATGTAGTAGCCCGGCGGCGCCGCCCCGGCCGCGAAGGCCGCCCCTTGCTTCACCAGCGGCTCCACCAGCGGCAGCACGAACAGGTCTTCGAGGGGGCGGATCGTGCCGCCGGCGCTGGCCACGGCCGCCTCCATGCGCCGGTGCATGTGGGCCACCATCCGCTCCTCGTTGGGCCCCCAGCGGCAGTCGATCCGGGCAGCCGGCAGCCCCCAGGCATCGCGCAGCTCCGGATCGAGCGTCACCCGGTTGTGCTCCTGCGGCAGCACTTCGCCGTGGCCGATCAGGAAGCCCACCGCCTCCCCCGGCCGCCGCTGGAGGGGCCGGGGCGGATCGAAGCGCTGGATGGCCCCCCAGAGCCCATAGCCCCGCAGGAAATCCGGCTCCGGCTCCCCTGTTTCGGCTCCGCCGCTGGCGGCGGCCATGGCTGGCGGCAGGTTCACCGTATTGGGCAGGAAGCAGCTGCCCGCCCCCGAGAGCTCCCGGGGCTCAGCCGGTGCGGGCTGCCCCGGCAGGGAGAAGAAGCGGCTGCTGGACACGTGGTCCATCAGGTAGTGGCCGAGGCAGCCGGAGGGGTCCACCAGCCCGCTGGAGCGCTGGTCGTTGCGGGAGTGGAGCAGGATCCGCAGGCTCTCGATCGTGGAGGCGCAGAGCACCACCAGCCGCGCCCGCTCCCGCCGCAGGGCGCCGCTGCGCCCATCCACGAACACCACCCCCTCAGCCCGCGTGCCGCTGGAGTTGAGCTCCATGTGGCTCACCACCGCCTCGCTGCGCACCTGCACCCGTCCGGTGGCCCGGGCCCGCGCCAGGGTGCTGCCCGGGGAACTGGAGGCCGGCCAGGAGGGAGAGCCGGCAGCGGGGCGGTGCAGGGGGAAGCCGCGGGAGGCGATCAGCGGCAGCCCCAGGTCGCGATCCAGGCAACGGCCCAGGTGCTGCTCCGCCGGCGTGAGCGGCAACGGGGGCAGGGTGTCGCCATCGGGCAGCTGCGGCAGGCCGTCGCGGCCGCCCCGCACCCCCAGCAGCCGCTCCAGCCGCCCGTAGTGGGGGGCCAGATCGGCGCTGCCGATCGGCCAGCAGGGGCCATGCCCGTCGAGCTCGGCCGCCTTGAATTCCGCCTCCGAGAGCCGCAGGGTGATGCCGCCCCAGGTGAGGCTCTTGCCCCCCACCTGGCGGCCGCGGGTCCAGAGGAACGGCCGGTCCGCCGGGGTGCTGTAGGGGTTGGAGCGTTCATCCACGTACAGCCGCGGATTGGCTTTCCAGAAGCCGGGGTGCTCCGCCTGCCGCCGCTGGCTGCCCCCCAGCAGGTTCCGCAGCCGCCGCAGGCTGTTGGCCGGCTCCGAGCCCAGGGCCTCGCGGGCCGTGAGGTCCGGGCCGGCCTCCAGCACCAGCACCCGGGCGCCTGCCTCGGCCAGCACCAGGGCCGCCACCCCGCCGGTGGCGCCGGAGCCCACCACGATCGCGTCCCAGCAGCTGGGGGAATCCGGCGCGGCGGGCGGCATGGGAAACGGCGAGGAAGGGAGGTGGAACGGTGGGAACCGCTCAGCCGGCAAGGGTTCCGGGCAATAAAAAAGCCCCCGGGATTCTCTCGGGGGCTTTCTTCTGGTTTGGTGGCGGGGGCGAGATTTGAACTCGCGACCTTCGGGTTATGAGCCCGACGAGCTACCAGACTGCTCTACCCCGCGGCGACCCCAGAAAGATAACACCCGGGGTGTCGCCACCGATACGAGGGCGGCCCCCAGGCTCCCTGCTGCCAGCCCCCGGGGCCCGCGTCAGTCGAAGCGGAGTTCGCCGCTCACCTGCAGCTGCAGGTGCGGCGCCGGCACCAGGAAGAGGCCCCGCAGCTCCTCGAGGGTCATGGGCGTGAGCCAGTCGAGCTGCTCCAGCAGGTGCAGCGCCACGGCGTGCTTGGCGCGGCTGGAGCCGTCCTCCACCTTGATCGCCACCCCGAGGCCCTCGCCCACGCGGCTGAGGCACTGGATGCCCTCGGCACCGCCCTTGCTCAGCACCTGGCCGTGGCCGCGGCGCATCAGCTCGGTGTCGAAGCGGCCTTCGCCGGCCACCAGCTCGGGGTGGGCCAGCATCGAGCGGCTCAGCCGCTCCAGATCCGGCTGCTGGGAGGCCCCCAGATGGGCGAACAGCAGCGCCATCTGGGAGAGCTGCAGCCGCAGGGTGGGGGCGCCGCAGTCGTCGCGGGCGGCGAGGAGTTCGGCCGGCGGCATGCCCAGCAGTTCCGCCACCCGCTTGCGCACCTCCTGCTGCAGCGGGTGCTCGTTCTGCAGGTAGCTCTCGGTGCTCCAGCCCATGCGGCGGCAGGCGGCCAGGAAGGCGGCGTGCTTGCCCGAGCAGTTGTGCTCCAGCGGGCTGGCGGCGCCGGCCGGCACCGGGCACTGCAGCTGCTCGGTTTCCAGGTCCGCCTGCCAGAGGATCTTGAAGGCCTCGCGGGCATGGGCCGGCGTGCCGGCGTGGGAGGCGCAGGCGATCGCCAGGCTCCGGTCGCTGGCCTCGCCGGCATCGGCGGCGCCGCAGCCCACGAACACCGTGGCCTGGAACGGCTTGAGGGCCGAGCGCACGAAGCTCAGCTGCTGGGGGTCGCCGGCCCGCATCAGCACCCGGCCCCGCTGGTCGCACACCACCGCGTGCACACGGTGGCGGGATTCGGGGATCCCCTCCCGCAGGAGGCGCACCTCCAGCGGCGGAATCCCGGGCCTGGCACTGCTGCCGAAGCTGGAAGACAGGGTCATGCCGGCGAGCCTGAGGCGATCAGAGGGAGGCGTTCAGAGAGCCTGACAGAGGCTCGCCCCCCCCAGCAGCAGCACCGCCCCCAGGGCCAGGGCCTGCCGCAGCCGCTCCATCACGGGCCGCACCTGGTGGCGCACCACCAGCAGGTCCTGCTGGCGCCAGGCCAGAGGTTTCTCCCATACCTGTCCGTCGTACCAGCCGGATTCCTCGTACTCCACCCGCTCGGCCACCAGCCGCTTCTGCACGTAGCTCCAGCCCAGCCACTGGCGCAGCAGCAGCAGCAGGGGCGGTACCAGGGCCGCCACCATGCCGGCGGCCAACAGCCGGGGTGGGTCGTGCCGCAGGGGGATGCTGCCGCTGGCGATCAGCAGGGTGATGGGCAGCGCCAGCAGCCAGCTGATCGCCAGGGGGCGCAGCAGCGAAGCCAGGTCCTCGGAGGGCCAGGCGAAGAACCAGGAGCGGCAGAGCTGCCGGTACTCCTCCAGGGGGCGCTGCTCCGGCGGCACCGGGCAGGGGCTGTCGGTCGCCGGGCCGGGCATGGCGGCGGGGAGCGCCCGTCAGGACGCCGAGAGCTGGGTCGAGCCTAGGTAGCGCTGCTGTTCCCCGTGGCCCCAGAAGGATTCAAGGTCGTAGAAGCTGCGCTCGTCCGGGGTGAGCACATGCACGATCACCTCGCCGTAGTCGATCAGCACCCAGCGGCCCTCGCTCTGGCCCTCCCGCCGCAGCGGCAACCGGCCGGCCTCCAGCTCCAGCTTGTCCTCCACCGAGCGGGCGATGGCCCGCACCTGCACGTCGGAGAGGCCGCTGCAGATCACGAACCAGTCGGCCAGGGAGCTCACCTCGTCCACCCGGATCAGGCGGATGTCCACCGCCTTGCGGTCGTCGCAGGCTTCGGCCGCCAGCCGGGCCAGGGCCTCGCTGTCCTGGGGATCGAGGCGGGGGGCCGGGGTGGCGGTGGCTTCAGCCATAGACGTTCTCGCTGGTGACGGACTGACGGGATCCCTGCTGCTGGGCCATCTCGGCCCGGGCGCGCTCGGCGCTGCGCCGCAGTGCCTCGAGCCGGTCTTCGTAGAAGCCGCGCTTCTTCTTCTTGCGGGTCTGCTCCACCAGCGCCTTCAGGGCCCCGCCCAGGCTCTTGTAGGCATTGGGCAGGCTGTAGCCGAAGCGGGTGGCCAGGTCGATCGCCCGCTCATCGGCGGCGATCGCATCCTGCAGCCGCTTCTCTGAATTGTTCTTCAGATACAGGCGGTAGCCGGCGAAGCCCGAGAGCCCCAGGGCCATCATCAGCAGCAGGCCGTCCTGCACCCAGAGCTCACCGATCGCGCCGCCCAGGCCGATCGCCAGGGCCGCCATCTCCCAGCCGTCGCGGGGCACCGAATCGTTCTGGATGCGCCCCACCTCGTGCCAGAAGAGGAGGTTGCGGTGGTCGAGGGCGAGCTGGTCCCAGGCCTCGAGGTCCACCTGGATCTCCACCTCATCGCGGCCGATCTCCTCGATCGTGATCAGGGGGGGATCGGCGGAGGCGGCTGCTTCCACGAACACCCAGCTCTGCATCTCCGGTGGCAGCAGCCCCTTCAGGCGCTGGAGTTCACTCATCGCGAATCGGTGTGGGTTCGGGCCTTCGGGTTCAGGCCTCCCATCAGCGTAGCGACGGTTCCGCGGCTCCCAGGTCTCCCTGCCCCCTCCTGGGAGGCCGCCGGTGCTCCAGGGAGTTGCCGGGGCCCGTGAGAGGCTGGATCGGTTTGGCCATTGCCCCGCCCATGCCCCGCCGGACGGATCTGCGTCGCATCCTGCTGCTGGGCTCCGGACCGATCGTGATCGGGCAGGCCTGCGAATTCGACTACTCCGGCACCCAGGCCTGCAAGGCCCTGCGGGCCGAGGGCTACGAGGTGGTGCTGGTGAACAGCAACCCCGCCTCGATCATGACCGATCCGGACATGGCGGATCGCACCTACATCGAGCCCCTCACCCCCGAGGTGGTGCGGCGGGTGATCGAGATCGAGCGGCCCGATGCGCTCCTTCCCACCATGGGCGGCCAGACTGCCCTCAACCTGGCGGTGACCCTCGCCCGCGACGGCACCCTCGAGCGCTTCGGTGTGGAGCTGATCGGCGCCAACCTCGCCGCGATCGAGAAAGCCGAAGACCGCGACCTCTTCAAGCAGGCGATGGAGCGGATCGGCGTGGCCGTGTGCCCCTCCGGCATCGCCACCACCCTGGAGGAGGCCGAGGCGGTGGGGGAGGCGATCGGCAGCTACCCCCGCATCATCCGGCCCGCCTTCACCCTGGGGGGCAGCGGCGGCGGCATCGCCTACAACCCGGAGGAGTTCCGCGCCATCTGCCTCAGCGGCCTCGATGCCAGCCCCGCCCGCCAGATCCTGATCGAGCAGTCGCTGCTGGGCTGGAAGGAGTTCGAGCTGGAGGTGATGCGCGACACCGCCGACAACGTGGTGATCGTGTGCTCGATCGAGAACCTCGATCCGATGGGGGTGCACACGGGCGATTCCATCACCGTGGCGCCGGCCCAGACCCTCACCGACCGCGAATATCAGCGCCTGCGCGACCAGGCGATCGCGATCATCCGCGAGATCGGTGTGGACACCGGCGGCAGCAACATCCAGTTCGCCATCAACCCCGCCAACGGCGACGTGGTGGTGATCGAGATGAATCCGCGCGTCAGCCGCTCCTCAGCCCTGGCCTCCAAGGCCACCGGCTTCCCCATCGCCAAGATCGCCGCCCGCCTTGCGGTGGGCTACACGCTCGATGAGATCGTCAACGACATCACCGGCGCCACGCCGGCCTGCTTCGAACCCACGATCGACTATGTGGTCACTAAGATACCCCGCTTTGCCTTCGAGAAGTTCCGCGGCAGCCCGGCGGTGCTCACCACCTCGATGAAGTCGGTGGGGGAGGCGATGGCGATCGGCCGCTGCTTCGAGGAGTCGTTCCAGAAGGCCCTGCGCTCCTTGGAAACCGGCCATGCCGGCTGGGGCTGCGACCGGCCCGATGCCCCCCTTGAGCCCAGCGACCTGGAGCGGCAACTGCGCACCGCCTCCCCCGATCGCATCTTCGCCGTGCGCGCTGCCATGGTGACCGGCCGCAGCGATGAGGAGGTCCACCAGCTCAGTGCCATCGATCCCTGGTTCCTCGCCAAGCTGCGTGACATCATCGATGCCCAGCGCCGTCTGCTCTCGGGCCGCGACCTTGCCCAGCTCGATGGCGGCAGCCTGCTGGAACTCAAGCAACTGGGCTTTTCCGACCGGCAGATCGCCTGGGCCACCGGCGCCGGCGAGCTGGAGGTGCGGCGTCACCGCCAGGCTCTCGGTGTCGATGTCGTCTTCAAGACTGTCGACACCTGTGCGGCCGAGTTCGCCTCCACCACCCCGTATCACTACGGCACCTACGAGCGGCCCCTGGAGCGGATCGCCGCCGATGGTTCGCTAGTGCGGCTGGAGCCCGAGGACGAGGTGCAGCCCGAGACGCGCCGCAAGGTGATAATCCTTGGCGGCGGCCCCAATCGCATCGGCCAGGGGATCGAGTTCGACTACTGCTGCTGTCACGCCTCCTTTGCCCTGCGCGCTGGCGGCTTCGCCACCGTGATGGTCAACAGCAACCCCGAGACGGTCTCCACCGACTACGACACCAGCGATCGCATCTATTTCGAGCCGCTCACGCTGGAGGACGTGCTGAACGTGATCGAGGCGGAGAAGCCCGAGGGCGTGGTCGTCCAGTTCGGTGGCCAGACCCCCCTGAAGCTGGCGATCCCCCTGCTGCGTTGGCTCGCGTCCCCCGAGGGCCGCGCCACCGGCACCCGCATCTGGGGCACGTCTCCCGAGTCGATCGACCGCGCCGAGGACCGCGAACAATTCGAGGCGATCCTGCGCCAGCTGGAGATCCGCCAGCCCCGCAACGGCCTGGCCCGCAGCGACGCCGAGGCCCGGGCCGTGGCCGCCCGTGTGGGCTACCCCGTGGTGGTGCGTCCCAGCTACGTGCTCGGCGGCCGCGCCATGGAGTTGGTTTATGACGAGGAAGAGCTGAACCGCTACATGGTGGAGGCGGTGCAGGTGGAGCCCGACCACCCGGTGCTGATTGACCAGTACCTCGAGAACGCCATCGAGGTGGATGTCGACGCCCTCTGCGACCGGGAGGGCACGGTGATTGTCGGTGGCCTGATGGAGCACATCGAGCCGGCCGGCATCCATTCCGGCGATTCCGCCTGCGCCCTGCCCTCGGTGTCCCTGAGCCCTGAGGCCCTGGCCACGATCCGCCAGTGGAGCGCAGCACTGGCCCTGGCCCTGGAGGTGCGCGGTCTGATCAACCTGCAGTTCGCCGTGCAGGTGGATCCGGAACTGGGCGAGCGGG
>JBJTWS010000232.1:0-4227 GCA_046081905.1 Synechococcus sp.
AGCGAGCGGGCCTCGATCTCCACCCACTGGAACGTGGCGCCCTCGGGCAGGTCCATGAAGGAGGAGGTGGAGAGCACCAGGCGCTGGGGCCGCTGGCCCTCTCCGCCGCTGGTGGCTGCTCCCGAGCCGAGGTCCCCATCACTGCGGCGGAAGCCATAGGCATCCACCAGGCCGGTGCGCACCCCTACTGGCAGGGCCGTGCGCGACAAAAGATCTTCGTAGTCACTGCGGCAGCGGTAGTGGTTGAGGTACTGGTGGGCCAGGCCCAGGTGAGGGAGGTCGCCCTCACCAAAGGCGGTGCCATCCACTGAGTACCAGAGGGCCGGCAGATCAAAGCGCTGCGGCATCCTCTCCGGCTCGCCCACCGGCACGACGTCGTAGCCGTCGGCGGCGCCGGGATTGGGGTTGGCCTGCCAGCTACGCAGCACCAGGCCGTCATCCGTCACCGCCAGGCTGCGGTATAGCCAGGCCTGCGGGTCGGGCACCAGGCCGCCGTGGGCGTCGATCACCACCGTGGGCACCGCCGCTTTGCCGCTGGCGAAGCGGGGGGCAGGGCCTGCCGGCGCGGTTCCCGCCAGACGATCTCCACCGGTCCCGATGCCGGAGCGCCTGTGGTGCCGTCGGTGGGCAGGCGCCAGTTGAGCAGGTCGCCTCGGGGCACCAATTGCAGGCGGGGCAAAGAAAGCCGGTCACCCTTGGCGAGGGCCTCCAGGCGGTCCCCTTCTGAGGGCCAGCGGTGCTGGGGCGGCAGCTGCAGGATCAGGCAGCCGCCATCCCGCAGGGTGAGCAGGTCGGCCAGGAACAGGAACACCCCCAGGTCCGTGCCCTGGCCATCCACGTCGGTGGTTACACGGGTAAGCGAGTCGGGCAGTTCCTGCCAGGCCAGCCGCGACAGCATCCCCGCGTAGGTGCGCAGGGCATCTCGAAAGAAGCCAGTCGGCCTGGCTGCCTCCAGCCGCTTGAGGTAGCAGGTCTCGGGCTCCTCGATGCCGCGGGGCAAATACACCGGCCGGCGGCTGGTGCCGTCGGGGAGCTCCAGCAAGGTCCAGCAGTCATAGACGAGCTGCAGGCGATCCCTCAGGCCAGAGAGGGTGGGGTGTTCCAGCCAGGGGGGCTCAGCAGGGGGCTGAGCTTGCGATGCGGCTGGGGATGTGGGGCTGCTGGAGGTGGCTGACCTGCGGCGGCGGGTGGTGGGCACGGGCTGCTGGTGGGGTCAGAGCCATTGCCAGAGGTAGTGGTTGGCCGTGGGGAAGGCGAATAGCGTTAAACAGATCCGGAAGAGCAAAATGGCCATTCAGTGGAAAAAGGAGCGCTTGCCGTTTCGGGAGAGCCTAATTGAGGTCGAGATGGTGGTAGCATTTCGCGATTGTACTACTCAGAACGTTACGGAATGCCCTGCCTATTACTTGCAAGGCATTAGAAACGGTGTACTACGAGCCTTGCCGAGTGCTATGGCTCTACGTGAAGCCTCCTATTTCAGGGCTATCCCTAGAGTTATCGAGGACCTTCTGACAGCATTCTCGGATCGTGGCGTTCAGAATGCCGCGCTAGTTGTTCCCCCTTCCTCTCGGAATGATGCGCGGCCTTACGCGGATGCTCTGTTGAAGTCGGGCATAGCGAACATCGACATATCTGCCTGTGTCAAGAGAATCGACTCCTCGTTTCGCGCTGGTCAATCGCTGTCGTTTGAAGAAGTACGCTCTTCGATTGAGGTTATTCAATCGCCAAAGGCCTCTCCTTTCGACTCCCTAATCGTGGTCGATGACGTTTTGTCTTCTGGACGATCGGTCGCGGCAGTCGTGCTCGCTCTTCGCGAGTCAGGTTTCATTCTTAATTCGACCCCAGTCTTCGTCGCTGCTGTGCTCTCGGTCGAGAGCGAGGCTCGGAATTAACCGATTGGGGAGGAAGATGCTGCCAAAGATAGGCTTGCAGACGACGGCGGCGCTTGAACACCTTTGGTTCCGCGGGAGTTAAACTTAGGACAGGAAACCGGTAATCAATCATGTACGATGATCTCAGAAACTTCTTTGTGGAATGTCTTCTGGCTGATCATGACGCATTTCGGGAGGCTAGACAGCTAAAAATTGCTGGCCTAAGCACTGATTTGCGCTTGGCTATTCATGCATGCTCATCCATGCTTCACATGGCCGATCATGTGCATGCAGAGCTTAGCGAGACGGATCCATCATTCATATTTACTTCCCTTGGGGCATACCATGGCCATCTGTGCGGGTTGGCTGCCGAATATAAAATCATCACTGATTGTGCCAATGCACACAAGCATAGGCGATTGACACGGAATGATCCAGCACTCACTAGCGCTACATCAATTCAAGAGGTCGTTGTAGTTACTGAGTACAGTGGTGAAAATGGAATCTATCGAATCGCAGAAAAGGAGATTCATATCAAGTTAAGCGATGAAAGAGTTCAGCTAATGCATGAGTGCTTGGATGCGGTCAGAGAAATGTGGTGGCGCGAGTTGCAGTGGCTTGGGGTCTTACCCATGACCATGAATGATGTGCCCAACCCTCGCACGCCCTTCCCTCCCTGTCGCGAGCAGGAGGGGCAGGCCGCGCTAATGAGCATCAAGCTGATGCAGGGAGAGAGATTCAAGCAGACAGTAATACTTCAAAAGTATAACTACCAAACGAATAGACTAGAGCCTATCGACTTGAGCGGAGGATCGCTCCAATCCTCAATTTATCAAGAAAGCCGTGGTTTTGATTTGAAGATCAAGAATAGGAAGGCTGGAGAGGGGAATGTTGTTCAAGTTCCGATCTCTGATTCTGAGTACGAGGAGATAATGGGGTTGCAGAGTGATGATGATAAGCAAGTGTTGATGCTCAGGCTTACACAGGAGCGCGGGCTTTTGCCGGAAATCATTGTAAATCCATCATCCAACTGAGAGCGACTAATTCTCTCTGTATGAGTCTAACATCGTCATTCACCCGACCCGCTCAGAGTTATTTGTATTGTTGCCATGATTGCCGCGAGCGGGTGATGATGGCGTCACTCAACAGGGAAGGCGACCACCCGCACTGAGCAAGCTTCAACGATCTGAATCCACTGTGCACGGCTCATTCCTATTCGCTCCAGCATCTCCACCACGCCTACTCCTGTGGTCAGCAATCGCTGCCCCCGAGCATGGATCTCCCGCCATGTCGGCGGCACCTTCAGCAGGAAACCGTTGTCCCGCAAGAAGTGCGTGATTTCTCCATTGGCGTAGGTGCGCCCATAGGGCCGGAACGGTCCCCGTGAAGGGTCGTAGCGGCGCGCTGCCTTGATCAACCCAATCATCGCCAGCTGCAGCAAGTCCTCCTTGGGGTGAATGGTGCGGCGAGCGAAGTTGCCGGCGATCTTCTCCGCCAGGTCCATGTGCTCCAGCGCCAGGGCATCAGCAGCGTCATGTGGCCGCACCGGCCGTTCTCGCCGGGGCCTGCGCCGCGGAGGCCGATGCCCCAGAGCCCTGGGCGGGTGACGCACTGGCGCGTCGAGGTTGATCTCCAGCTGATGCGTTCGGGCACGGCACGCCGGCCTGCAGAAGCGCCGTTGCCGCAGCATCCGGGCCGCCCCATTGGCATTGCCCACCAACAACACCGTGAGCGGCAGCACCAGCTGCACCACGACCGACGCCAGCACGTCATCCCCTGGGCTCGCCAGTAGGGATGGCGTGGAACGTTCCCGTACTGCGGACACCATCGGCCCGCTCACCGGCTCACCAGCAGCGGCGTCACCACCGGCTGGATGCCCTGAGCCTTCCAGTAGCGGCCCTCCAGCCAGAGGGCGCCGTGGCAGAAGGCATCCACCAGGTCCTTGCTGCCCTTGGGGAAGCGGATCGCTTCCTCCACCAATGGCTGGGCGCGGTGGTGGAAGCGGATCTGACCGGCTTCCACAAGGGGGGCGACGGCATGGGCGCGGGTTTCCTTGCTGCCGCGGGCGGTGATCGGCAGCATCCCCGGCACCCGCCGCCGCAGCGTCTGCAGCACCGCCGGGCCGTTGGCGGCGTCCTCGATCAGCACAGCATTGGGCCTGAGGCCCTGCTGCTCCAGCGCCTCCAGGCAGCCCAGCAGGAAGCGGATCACCTCCGGCAGGCCAAAGCGGTGCCGGGCGGCCCAGAGCACCTCGAGCTCCAGATCATTCGGGACCAGCGGCCCCCGCTGTTCACCCGATCGGGGGATGGCATTCCGAGCTGGTGGTGCCAGCAGGCCGGCCAGGCAGAAGCCGCAG
>JBJTWS010000233.1:0-3465 GCA_046081905.1 Synechococcus sp.
GGAAGTTCTCCTCCGCCGGCAGGTCGAGGGCCCGCTCGGCCCAGCTCACGCCGGCGTCGTCGGTTTCGAGGATGAGGCGGTTGCTGCCCACCAGGAAGCCGTGGCGGCCATCGGTGAAGGCCAGATCCAGGGGGTTGGAGCGGGTCTCGAGGGGTACGGCCTGCCAGGGGCTGGCCTCGGCCACCGGCAGGCCGGTGGTGACGCAGCCACTGAGGCCGAAGCCGAGGCCCACGAGCAGAACCAGGCTCAGCAGCGGCCCGAACAGGCGCTGGGGAAGGCGAGGCAGGCGCATGGCGGGGGGGAGGGGGAAGGGAGGAGGAGCGGCGGAGTGGACCGCGCTCAGCGGAGCGAGTAGAGGGAGAGGAAGAAGGCGATCGCCAGGGCGAAGCCGCCGAAGATCAGCACGTTCTTCTGGCCCGGCGTGAGCCGGTTCACCCCGAGGCCGAAGTTGAGGTTCTCCTCGAAGCCGCTGGGCTTGTCCCGCGGGCCGATGTCGCGGAAGGCGCCCACCTTGCTGCGGCAGACCGGGCAGCGGAAGGCGGCGGGATCGAGGGCGGTGAAGGGGGTGCCGGGCTCGATCCCCACTTTGCGCACCCCTTCGGCCGGGTCGTAGACGAAGCCGCAGCTGCGGCATTCGTAGCGGTGGGTGTCCGGATCGGTGGCGGCGGCCTCCGCTTCGGCACCGGCAGCCTCGGGCGCGGCAGCATCGGCCGAAGCCCCGACGGCCGCTGGAGCATCGGCCTGGGGGCTGTCCGCCGGGGGGGCAACCCCGCCTTCGCCGCGTTCATGCTCCGCAGTCATCCCAGCAGCTCAACGGTGGCGAAACTCTATCGAGGGCGTCCGCGCGGCTGATCCCGGTCGCCAGGGAACGTCAGCTCCGGGACGCGGATGCCAGACTGCGCCCAACGTTGTCCCGGCTCGCATGTTCGTGCTCTCCGGCTACGACGCCTTTCTCGGCTTCCTGCTGATCTCCGCGGCAGTGCCCGTTCTGGCGCTCGTGGCCAACAAGCTGCTCTCCCCGAAGAGCCGGCAGGGCGAGCGGGAGCTCACCTATGAATCCGGGATGGAGCCGATGGGCGGCGCCTGGATTCAGTTCAATATCCGCTACTACATGTTCGCGCTGGTCTTCGTCATCTTCGATGTCGAGACCGTGTTCCTCTATCCCTGGGCCGTGGCGTTCCACCGCCTCGGTCTCCTGGCCTTCATCGAAGCCTTGGTGTTCATCGCCATCCTCGTGGTGGCCCTCGCCTACGCCTGGCGCAAGGGCGCCCTCGAGTGGAGCTGATCCGTCGCTGCGGCCGTGAGGCCACCGTTCTGCCATGACCCTGACGCCCTCCTCCCCCTCCAGCGGCGAGCGCCCCTCCATCGCCGCCTTGCGCGACCTGCGGGCCGCCAGCTGCAGCCCCACCGGGGCGCCCACGATCACCTCGGACCTCTCCGAGAACGTGATCCTCACCAGCCTCGATGACCTGCACAACTGGGCCCGGCTCAGCAGCCTCTGGCCGCTGCTCTACGGCACCGCCTGCTGCTTCATCGAGTTCGCGGCCCTGATCGGCTCCCGCTTCGACTTCGACCGCTTCGGTCTGGTGCCGCGCTCCAGCCCGCGCCAGGCCGACCTGCTGATCGTGGCCGGCACGGTGACCATGAAGATGGCGCCGGCGCTGGTGCGGCTCTATGAGCAGATGCCCGAGCCCAAGTACGTGATCGCCATGGGCGCCTGCACGATCACCGGCGGCATGTTCTCCGCCGATTCCACAACTGCCGTGCGCGGCGTGGACAAGCTGATCCCTGTGGACCTCTACCTGCCGGGCTGCCCGCCGCGGCCGGAGGCGATCTTCGACGCGGTGATCAAGCTGCGCAAGAAGGTGGGCAACGAGGCCCTGGCCGAGCGGGGCAACCTGCTGCCCACGCACCGCTACTGCACCGTGCCCCACCAGCTCAAGGCGGTGGAGCCGATCGTGACCGGCCGCTACCTGCAGGCCGAGACCCAGCAGCAGGCCCTGACCGCCGCCGAGGGGCTCCCCCTGGAGACCACCGCCGCTCCCCAGACCGTTCCCGCCGACCGTCCGACCGATGCCTGAGGACACCGCAGCCCAAGCCACGGCCCTCGAGGCCCCGGCCCCGGGGCCCATCAGCCAGTGGCTTTCCTCCCAGGGCTTCGACCACGAGGTGCTGGGCCCCGACCACCTCGGCGTGGAGGTGCTCGGGGTGGAACCCGCCGCCCTCCCCCTGCTGGCCACGGCCCTCAAGGCCACCGGCTTCGATTACCTCCAGTGCCAGGGCGGCTACGACGAGGGCCTCGGCGGCCGGCTGGTGAGCTTTTACCACCTAGTGAAACTGGCGCCCCTGGCGGATCCCGCCGCCGTGGCCACCACCCTGCCGGCCGAGGTGAAGCCCGAGGAAGTGCGGCTCAAGGTGTTCCTGCCCCGCGACGGCGACCTCACCATCCCCACCCTCTACGGCCTCTTCCGCGGCGCCGACTGGCAGTAGCGGGAGACCTTCGACATGTTCGGCATCCACTTCGCCGGCCATCCCCACCCGAAGCGGCTTCTGATGCCGGAGGACTGGAAGGGCTATCCCCTCCGCAAGGACTACGTCCAGCCCGACTTCTACGAGCTCCAGGACGCCTACTGAGGGGCGTCGCAGCTGCCGCCGCGCCCCCGATCTCCGCTCCCCCTGCGCTGGTGCTGGCGGTAGAAGCGCATCACCGCCAGGGCCACGCTCTTGGGGTCGTGGCGCAGGGTGGCGCCGGGGCGGCTGCCCTGCATCGGCGCCAGCATCACCTCGTAGCCCTGGCTGCGCAGCCGGCGGAGGTTGCAGCGCACCGGTTCGGCGCCCCGGCGGTGGTAGGCCTCCACCAGGGGGGAATCGGTGAGATCTTCCTGGGCCAGCACGGCATCGAACAGGCGCTGGTCCACCCCCAGGGTGGCGAGCTGCGCCTCGATCGCCCGCAGGTGTCCCTCCACGTCGAGCCCGTCGGTTTCGCCGGGCTGGGTCATCAGGTTGCAGATGTAGAGGCGCGGGGCGCGGCTGAGGCGGATCGCCTCCACCAGTTCCGGCACCAGCAGGTTCGGCAGCAGCGACGTGTAGAGGCTGCCGGGGCCGAGCACGATCAGATCGGCATGGGCGATCGCCTCCAGGGCCCGGGGCAGGGCGGGGGGGCGTTCCGGCACGCAGCCGAGGCGCACGATCGGGCTGGGGGCATGGCCGATGGCCGATTCCCCCTCGATCCGCTCGCCGTTCTCCAGTTCGGCCCAGAGGCGCACATCCGCCGTGGTGGCCGGCACCACCTGGCCCTGCACCGCCAGCACCCGGCTGCTGGCGCTGATCGCCCCCTCCAGGCTGCCGGTGATGGCGGTCAGCGCCGAGATGAACAGGTTGCCGAAGCTGTGGCCCTCGAGGCCCGTGCCAGCGCGAAAGCGGTATTGGAACAGGCGGGTGAGCAGCGGTTCTTCCGTGGCCAGG
>JBJTWS010000234.1:0-8036 GCA_046081905.1 Synechococcus sp.
AAGCATGCGGTACCGGACAGATCCGGTCTGCGGACGCAGTGTTCGCTGCGCTCGCCTGGCCGGGCGGTATGGGCGACACACTCCTAGCCCTTGGGCTTCTGCGAAGCAGTAGGGCGCTCGACACGGGGCGCCCTTTTTCATGGCAGCGGATCCGGCGCGAGACGGGGCTTCACGCAACGGAGACCGGAGCCGAACGTTCAATTATGGGACTTTATGAACCAGCCATAATTAGACGGGAACCCTAAGTCTGCTTAGACGTTGGCTGAAGTCTTCCGGCGCCCCCGCCTGGCCGCTGAGCTGGCCGGCCGTCTCCTCCACCCCGGGGTGCTGGATGAAGGACTGCGCTCTGGTCTGTTCCTCTCAGGTCAGCGGCGCACGGGCAAGACCACCTTCCTGCGCACGGACCTGGTGCCCGAACTGGAAGCCCAGGGCGCCGTGGTGATCTACGTCGACCTCTGGAGCGATACGCGGGTGAGTCCGGCGGCACTGGTGCAGGCGGCGGTCCGCCGCACCCTCGATGAACTCGCCACTCCGGCGTCGCCGCTGCTCACGTGGCTGGGCCGGATCCGCGGCCTCGATCTGGCCGGAATGGGCTTTCGCTTCGGGTTTCAGCTGGAACAGCTGGGGCAGACCGGCGGCGCAACCCTGGCGCAGGCCTTCACGGAGGTGGTGGATCAGGCCAGGGGGGATGTGGTGCTGATCGTGGATGAAGTCCAGCAGGCCATCACCACCGACGAGGGCAAACAGATGCTGCTGGCCCTCAAGGCGGCCCGGGATGCGATCAACCCCAGACCCACCACGCCTGGACATTTCCTCGTGCTCGGCACCGGCTCCCACCGCGCCCTGGTGAGCGAACTCACGGCCCGGCGGAACCAGGCCTTTGCCGGAGCCACGTCGTTGCCGTACCCCGTGCTGGATCAGGGCTACGTGCGCCACGTCTTGCAGCGCCTGCGCGAGGCAGACGTCACGCCGCTGCCATCAGAGGAGACAGCCTGGTCTGCCTTCCAGACCCTGGGGTACCGGCCGGAGGAATTCCTGCGGGCCCTCGGCCAACTCCGCTCGAGCAGCAGCACCGGCTCTGGCCTGGAGCCGGATCAGTTGTTGCCCGTGATCGCCGCCACCCTGCGCGGCTCGGCCGCCGATCTGGAACTGCAGAAGGTGGAGCAGATCGGAGGGCTGGCGCTGGCGATCTTTGATCGGGTAGCGAAGACGGACGGACCAGCCCGGGGCGTCTTTTCCACCGAGGCGGCGGCCGCCCATGGCGATGGGATCGGCCGGGAGGTGCGGGCAGCGGAGATTCAGCCAGTGGTGAACGACTTGCTGGCGGCCAATGTGCTGATGCGCCTCGGCCACGGTCTCTACGGAGTGACGGATCCCTTCGTGCAGGAGATTTGGCGTGAACGGCACCCCTGAGGGAGGAGTTCGCCTAGCCCTTGCGTACCCCACAACATCATGGGCCGGGAATGACGCATGACACGTCATTCGACCAGACGGTTCCATCCCCGGATGGTGCTGGTTCACCATTCCCTGGTTATTTCCTGATTCTCCTACGAATCCAAGCTCCTGGGAGCCAGACGTGGTCGCCTTCTCGGCCGTCAACCCTGTCTGCAATCGCTAGTTCCTTCTGGGGGAAGATGAGCCTCCAGCCGCTGGCCGGGGGGTGTTCCCAACCCCGGAGGCACCAGCATGAATTACCGCTACTTCGCCAAGGAGGATCCCTGGCAGGTGGACCTCGATGGCAATGACGGTCTGCCCGTGGTCCTCGCTCGCATGGGCGATGGCCCCGGCAGCGAAGCCATCTGGAACTGCGTGCGTGGCGCCTGGGAGCCCTTCCCCGATCTCTGGGGCCGCCTGATCGGTGGAGACTGGTGGGATGGGATTCCGGAGGAGCGCGCCCGCCGCTATTTCGACGCCGAGGCCTTTGCCGGTGGCGCGATCCAGGAACCACTGCCGGAGGAAGAGATGAACCGGCTCTGGGAGGCCAACTGGGCCCGCCAAAAGGAGGTGAAGCCATGACGACGCTGCCCGCGCCCGCCCACAGCGAGCGCTACGAGGAGGCCCTGCTCTGGGCCGCCCAGCTGCACCGCGGCCAGCGCCGCAAGGGCAAGCCCGTGCCCTACCTCTCCCACCTGATCGCCGTGAGCGCCCTGGTGTGGGGAGACGGCGGCAGCGAGAACGAGGCCATCGCCGCCCTCCTGCACGACGCCATCGAGGACGCCGGCCAGAGCCACGCCTCGATCGCCGCGCGCTTCGGGGAGGAGGTGGCCGGCCTCGTGCAGGACTGCACCGACACCGCCGGCCCCGTGCCCCCCGGGGCACCCAAGGAGCCCTGGCTGCTGCGCAAGAGCCGCTACCTCGCCTCCCTCGATCACAAGGGCACCGGCTCCCTGCGGGTCACGGCGGCGGACAAGGCCCACACCCCCCCGCGACATGGTGCTTGATGCCCGCCGCGATCCCCGCAGCTGGGAGCGCTTCAACGCAGGGCTCGAAGGCACTGCCTGGTACCTGCTGCGGATCCATCAGAGCCTCAGCCACCGGCTGCCCGCCAGCCGCTCCAACGAGCTGCTGGGGGAAGCGGTGAAGGAGATCCTCGCCAGCGAGGCCCACCGGCGCCTGGTGCCACCGGGAATGGCGCCGGCGGTGTGGGCGGCGGGCTATGGCGAACGGTCGTGGGGATAGTGCTGGCCTGGCTTGCGATGGCAGCCGTGCTGGTGGCCCAGGTGGCTGAGCTGCCCGCCTACGCCAGCTCGGCACCACCCTCCAGAGCCTCCGCCACGGTGCTCTCGGTGGGCGATGGCGACACGGTGCGGGTCCGCAGCGCAGGCCGGGAGCTCACGGTCCGGCTGGCCTGCATCGACGCCCCGGAACTGCGGCAGGCTCCCCATGGAGCGAACGCCCGCCAGCAGCTCCGATCGCTCCTGCCGGTGGGGAGCAGTGTGGAGTTGCGCTCCAAGGCCACCGACCGCTATGGCCGCCGGGTGGCGGAACTGCTGCGTGGCGGCCGCAACCTCAACCAGGAGTTGGTGGGCAGCGGCGCTGCCTTCGTGTACTGGCAGTACATCGCCGGCTGCGACCGGCAGACCTACAGCCGCCTGGAGACGGAAGCCCGGCTGCGGCGCCGCGGGGTGTGGGCGGTACCCGGCGGGATCACCCGCCCCTGGGACTTCCGCCGGGGGCGCCACACCGCGGTGATTCCCGATGGCACCACCCCCGATGGCCGGCGCTACCGGTGCCAGGAGATCGGCTCCTACCTCCGCGCCCAGGAGCTGCTGCGGCAGGGGCATGGCTACCTCGACGGCGACGGCGACGGGGTGGCCTGTGAGTCGCTTCGCTGAGGCGGCCACCGGGGCCTGGAGGAAGAACCCGCAGCCGGCTCAGAGATCCTCTTCCACCAGCGCTTCAACCCGGCCGGCCTGAACCGCCTCCACCAGCGCCTGATGATCCTGGTCGATCTGATCGGCGTAGGCCATGGCGAAGGTGCCCATGGCGAGATCAAACTCCTCACCCTTGCCCAGATACCCGCTGATCGTGGCTCCATCCCCAGACTTGGCGTGGGCGCGCGCCAGGGTCCAGCCGCACAGATCGCCGTAGCGCTTGAGCTGCGCTGCCGACAGGCCCTCGATCGGCACGGACATCTTCATGTCTCGCAGTTGGCGTACGTAGAAGTCGTATCCCAGTCGATCCTGGGCCCAGCCGAGAAAGATGTCGCTGGATGACTGCATCAATCGCTGTCCGGTGACAACGCGCCGGCCCTGATTCTCATAGTGGCAGGGCTGCGTATAGGGCTCAAGGACGGAGCGGCGCGCCTCCTTGACCTGGAGGATCAGTGGATGGTTTTCCTCCGAATAGAAAA
Source organism: Synechococcus sp. (assembly GCA_046081905.1). GTDB lineage: Bacteria > Cyanobacteriota > Cyanobacteriia > PCC-6307 > Cyanobiaceae > CBW1002. Next base: position 3,854 of record JBJTWS010000234.1, read on the forward strand.
GCGCAATGAAGCAGCGGGTTCCGACGCTGCCGATCCCCACCACCTTGGCAGCAAAGTCTTCCAGGCGAAAGCGATCCAGCAGGACGCGCCGTTCCTCCAGAAGGGTCTGGCGATAAGCCTCCAGTCCTTCGCGAACACGATCCTCAAAATCTTCGTCTGCCACATGGAAAAGCACCGGCGGTTGATCCACAAACCGATGACGACCGCCAACTCGATCCACAATCTTGGGGTAGAGATGCTCAATTACCCGCTCTCGAGCCTTCTCCGCTACCTGCTCCCGGAACTTTCTCGATTTCGCATCGGGAGCCATGGCGATGATGGTCTCCACATCCAGGCGGTTGTACCACACCTCCAACGGACTCCTGCGGGAATAGCGCCGCTGATGCTTCCGGTAGGAACGCGCGCATTCGATGGCGGCGGCCTCGCAGTCCTTGTCGGAGATCTTGCTGTCCCGTCCGGCCACAACAAAGCTGGCTACGAGCCGCTTGAGATCCCATTCCCACGGCGCAGGATGGGTCTCGTCAAAATCGTTGAGGTCAAAGACCAGATTCCTTTCGGGGGTGGCAAACAGCCCGAAATTCAGCAGGTGACAGTCTCCACAGGCCTGCACATGGATCTCGGTGTTCGGAGTTTGCGCCAGGTCGGAGGCCATCAAGGCCGCGGAGCCCCGCAGAAACGTGAATGGACTGCGAATCATCCTGCCGTAGCGGATGGGAATCAACTCCGGGATCCGATCCTTGTTGGATTCCGCCAGGACCTCGATCGGATCGCGCCGGTGAGCCGGTGGCTTCCAGCTTCCCTGGCTCTTGCGCGGGATGCGATCGCGCAGAGATTTTCCGATCTGGAGGCGTTCGGCCCGGGATCGGAACTCTGCACGGTGCTGGTCTGAAGGCCCTCCGGCAACCCTTGGTTCGTGCCTGTGGTTCATGGTGGATCCTGGGAATCCCCCGTTCAGGCGGTCACCGGCACGGGCTCTCAAGGCCGAGTGTACGGGCAACCTTGGACCGCGCCACGGCATTGATCGGATGGGGGTGTCGAGCTCCGCATGCTTCGCTGGCCATTGCAATGGATCGAGCCCGCCTGTCGTTCTTCGCAGGAGAAAATGGCCACAGCAGGTTCAGGCGGCGGATTCTGGGTAGACATCCATCGGAGCCCCCGCCCGTCATGTCCCTGATCGACCTTCCCCTTCTGGCTGAAATGCTGCTCGCCTTCGTGGTCGTAGCCACGCTGGATTCCCCAGGCGAACCTGAGGCATCGGTGGAGGAAGCCGCCCCCGAGGAGCCCGTGGGTCCGGGTTGGAGCCCGGAGCGTGACCTGCACGCCCAACGGATTCTGCGGCTCGAGAGCCTGCGCGGGGAGCGGGAACTCTCCCGTTGAGCGGAAGACCTGCATAGGATCCAGAACCCATCATTAGTGCGAGCGGAGGAGGCCCACGTGCTGGACGGCTTGAACCAGAAAGAACTGTTTGATCACTGGCTCGGTCGTGTGGTTCTGAAGAACCTCAAGCGCATCGGCGCGCAGGAGCACGTCACCACGCAGGAGCTGCGGCATGACTGCACGAATTACGATCAGCTGAGGAATCTGCCGGAAGTGCAGTCGCTCGATGAACTCGAGCGCTGCCGGATGATCGCGATCATCAAGTATCAGTGCACGGCAAAGGCTCTGCAGCGCCGCACGGGTCTACTGAGGGACTATGCCAAGCAGTGCGATGAGAATATCCACCGTCAGCGCGAAGCCAGATCCAGGCTCGGTGCACTGCTGCAGAAACTGAAGCGGGCCCTGCAGGGGCAATCGGAGAAGATTCAAGGCCTGGAAGCAAAGCTCAAGGCGCTGGATGCCGAGAATGCCGCGCTCCGCGCCGAGTTGCAGGAGTCGGAAACAGTACGGAAGCTCCGGGACGACCTCGATTCCCTGCAGCGTTCCTTCGATGCCGAGGTGAAGCGCCGTAAGCAGCTGGCCCGCAACAACCAGAGCCTGGGGGGCAGGCTCGCTCATACCAACCGGTATCGCAAGGAGCGCGATGAACTCCGCGAAGCCCTGCAGAGCGAGCGGGAGTGCAACGAGGCCCTGCGGCGTGAGCTGGAGCAGCTCAAGGCATTGTTGCCCGATGGCCTTGCTCTGGAGCCCTGAGCCGATGCCGAAGCCACAGAAAGAAAAGTCCAGTTCCGCTCGCCCAAAAGCCAGCCGTGCTCAGAACCAAGGAGCACCACCATCGTGGGCGGAGCTGCGGCGGGAGGTGCTGAACCTCGCCGGTGTCCAGAACACCAAAGCGTTGAAGCGCAGCCAGCCTGCATTGCGTGAGCTGGATTTCCGCCGCAAGAGCAGCTGGCAAACCGCCCGTGATCTGCTGCCGCCGCAGGAGTGGAAGGAGCTCTGGAGCGAGATCGAGGAGGCCGTGAAGGTCTACGACGACACCCTGGAGAAGGGCCTGCAGCTCAGCGGCCAGTTGCGGCGGGCTGCTGATGATCTGGAGGCACTGTCGGAGGAGCTGCTCGAGGAAGCAGGGGATCTTGCGGCGATCCAGCAGGCTTCCAATCGTCAGAAGAGAGCTCGTGGGATGAACTGAGGATGTGAGTAGCCGTGGGTGCTAACGGATCAGCATCAATGATAGTTTTCACGACTTGCCATGGGCTTCACTAATCACAGCCTCGGCTAATTGTTCGAGAATTGAATTTGCATGATCTTCTGCCCCCGGAAAATCCTGCTCAGCGGCCTTTGAGAACCATTTTAGCGCTTCCATATAATTTTGCTCAGTTCCGTCCCCGCGCTCGTATAGTGCAGCGACGGTGGCTTGCGCCATCGGATCACCTTGCTCCGCAGCCTTCAGATACCAATTCAGCGCTTCAACAGCGTTTCTGTCTACGCCTATGCCTTTATCGTACATTTCAGCCAATGCGATTTGAGCTCGCTCGTCGCCTAACTCGGCAGCGCTGAGATACCACTTAAATGCCTGGGATAGAGACAGATTATTGAGATCGAACAACTTATTCAGCGGATCAAGATCTGGGTTTTCAGCCGCAGAGGCCCAAGCCTCTGCCAAACAGACTTGGGCTTCAATATCACCCTGCGCTCTAGCCCTATGGAGCTCGCTTTCGGCCACTTGTTCACAAAGGTCTTGAAGGGGATAAGCCACCCCGGTTTCAACCAAGCAAGGAACAGAATCGGTCGATGAAGCAGCATTCGACAGCCAGAAAGCAAGGATTGGATCCGTGATGCCCGAGCAATCGGTGATTCTAAATACGCCTTGAAGCCTAAACTCTACAGTCTCACTGGCCCATGCGTTTTCTTCGATAATCGATGCGAGATCACAAAAATCCACGAACATATCAGGGGCCTCTTCGATTCTTTGCGAATCCATTTCTCCCTGCTCAACGCTCCAGTCTTTAACATAATCAGCAACATCCCATACGTCAGCACTACTTAGCATTTGAATGAAGCGCTCCTCCGAGAGCTCAAGCTCAACAGTGCCCCAGCGATACCCCCAGTCCGACCTAACGCGAAAGCGCTCAGGAAGCCGATCTAGCTCTACTGTTGAGTTGACAGCACCAAGAGCTTTCATGACGATATCAGATTTGTCTATTGCGCATTCTTCGACCAGATAAAAAGCCCACTTGGTCTGGGCCTCAAGTGTAATCTGCATGGCTATGCAAAAATCCACATGCAGGTTAGCACCCTCCCATGTCGCAATGAAAGAAAGGAATCATGGGGTAGGTTCAAAACAAGCATTCCTGCTTCTTCGCACGAGACCTGTCTGTGTAGGACGTATCACGCCTGGTATTTGCCAAGGCCTCGCTCTCAGCCTGTTGGAGCCCTCGGTCGCGGCAAGGCATGATGACCATAATCATGGTCTTTGGCGTCAGCAAGGTATTCACTGATGCCATGTTCACAAAGGGGCTACGATAAGAATGACTCAGTCTGTCCTGCTCTACAATTCCAAGGTCGCAGGCAGAGCAATGCCAATTACCAGGATCAAAAAATCAGAACCCCTTAATCGCCGTGAATTCCATGAGACTCTTAATAGATGGGTTAGGGACTCGGATGAAGACATAATTGGAGATCCAAGTCTGCCAGGCGTTAGCGCCTGGATTTACGTGAGTGACGCCGGACGTTTGTTCCGCCTTCATGCGGACACACCTCGTCATGCCATTCAGAGCTACTTGGAGCTGGTGGCCAGGGAAGGAGA
>JBJTWS010000235.1:0-5854 GCA_046081905.1 Synechococcus sp.
AAGGAGAGCATTGCCTCCCACTTGCTGTCAACCAATGCCGGGAGGGACAGAACTTAATCTTATCGTCTCCCCAGGGAGGTTGCGGCTAACCCTGGAAGATACCCCAACGCAGGGATTGATGCGCACGGCGCAGTCACAACGGAGATGTCTAAACAAGAGGTTCTCCAGTCCCTCCCAAGTGCAAATCGCGAGCCGATGAATCCCGCCCCGCGCCAGGCGATCCTTGGCGAGGACATCAGCGCGTCTCCGGTGACCGGCTGATGCTGCTGCTCACGCCGCTGGCGGGAACGCCTACGCCCCGGGCCAGGGGTTGATCAGGGTCAGACCCACGCCGGCAAAGTCGGCCGTGTTGCGGGTGGCCAGGCTGGCGCCGATGGCCAGGGCCATGGCGGCGATCACCGCATCCGCGGTGGCCATCGGCCTGCCGAGGCTGAGGCGCCACTGCAGCAGGTCCGCATACCAGTGGGCCGCCTCCCGATCGAAGGGGAACACCCGATCGGCGAACAGGGCCGGCACCAGCTGCTCCCAGCGACTCTGTAGGGCCTGAAGGCGCTTTCCCTGGGGGAGACGCGCCTGGCCGTGGAGGATTTCGGCCTCATTCATGGTCGTGATGCCAACCGCGTCTGGATCGAGTTGATCGGCCCAGGCCAGTACGGCCGGCTCGGGCTCGGGCCGCATCAGCTTCGCGATCACGTTGGTGTCGAGCGGGAGCACGGGCGGAGCTCAGGAGAAGGCGGCAGGTTCAGGTGCGGAGTCGCGAGCCGGCAGTTCCAGATCGACGCCACCCAGGTCGGCGAAATGGGCCTGGATACAGCTGCCCAGGCCGCCGCTTCTGCGCTCGTTGGCTGGTGGCGGCGTGACCGCCCGGCGCAGGATCACCCGCGCCTCATCCTCCATGGAACGGCCGTGGCGGGCCGCCTGCAGGATCAGACGAGCCTTGATGTCGTCATCGAGGTTGCGGATGGTGATCGAGGCCATGGCACAGGCAGCGGACGCGAGGTGATCTCATGGCAATCAACGCGAGCGATGCGCTGGCCAGGGTCAGGGCTGCGGAAAGACGATCCACCAGGAGCCGGTGGGTCAGGGGCCCAGCTGTCGGCTAACCCCCCAGCTCCACCACCCCGGCATCCCCGCCCGGACACCGCGATGATGGAGGCCATGGAACAAGACAAGCCCCTGACCTTGGAGCAGCTGCAGCGGCGCACCCCGGAGCTGCTGGCAGTGGTGGCAGCCTACGGCGGGCGTGGCTTGCGGGTGTTCGGCTCCGTGGCTTGTGGGTCAGCAGGGCCTGGGAGCGATCTCGATCTGCTGGTGGATTTCCCGGCGAGCCCGAGCTTTGAGCAGTACATGGATCTCAAGCTCGCGTTGGAGGATCTGCTGCAGGTCCGCATCGATTTGGTGACACGCCGCGGTCTGCGCGCTGAGCTGCGGGAACAGATTGAGCGAGAGGCGATTCCGATTGCCTGAGCAGAAATCGCGACGCGACTGGTGCCTGTTTCTGAAGGACATGCAGCATTTCTTCGCTAAGGTCCAGCGTTACAGCCAGGGGTTGAGCAGACAGCAGTTCATAGAGGATGAGCTGGTCTTTGATGCTGTCCTGCGCAACCTCGAGCTGCTCGGAGAAGCCGCCAAGCAGATCCCGATCTCTATCCAGGAGAGCCATCCTGAGGTCCCGTGGCGGCGGGTGGCGGGTCTGCGCGACGATCTGGCCCACGCCTATTTCGGCCTGGAGGAGGAGACCGTCTGGCAGATCGTGACGGAGAGCGTCCCGTCCCTGGCCGACCAGCTGGCCCAGGTTGCGCTGGCCGAGGGAGTCAGCACCTGAACGGGAGGCCGAAGCCTCCCGCCGGCGACTCAGAGCACCGACACCGTGGTGCCGAAGCGCCCCTGCAGCTGACGGGCCAAGGCATGGGCCCGCTCCGCGGGGATGAAGCGCAGCTTGCGCACGGGCTTGCCGCGGCGGCAAAGGGGAGTGGTGAGCCGCTCGTGCCCATAGGCCTTGATGCCATCTGGGTAGACGTGCAGGAGCAGGCAGCGGATTTCGCAGCAGGGAGCGGTGGGGCGGGTCATGGGAGGGAAGGCGTGGAACACCCGACCGAGGCCCGCTGGGGAGGCGGCGGCAAGGACCGCGTCGCACCGAGAGGTGCGCCCAGCAGACCCCGCGGCCCGGCCTGATCCTTGCCGCCGCTGACGCAGTGGGCACGCTGGGAGGGTCCACGCCGCGCCCATGGCGCACCCCATCGCTGGTGGCTGCGACAGCTCAAGGGCTCCTACTGCACCGGAGGAGGCTCCGCGCCGGGCACCTTCAGGCTCGCCCCTGGGCAAGGGCTACGCCAGGCGCCTCGTCTGGCTTGCGGGCGCGATCGCCCCGGCGCAGGCGCCGGTGCTCACCGCGCTTATACCAAGGTCGGCGCCCTTGCCGGGCGGGGCGGCCCTGCGGTGTCCCGTCGCTGCGCCGGAAGGCGTGAGCTGGTCATGGTCACCGCAAGCGTTCATTACTCGCCCCGGGATCCGGTCTCCCTGGTGGAGTCGTGCTGCAGGGCACTGGAGTGGATCCTGCGCACCCAGGCCGCCGAGGGCAAGCCGATCCCCCGCCCCTGGATCGATCATCCCTACGGGGAAGAGGAAATCACGCTGCTGGAGGAGGAGGTGCTGCCAGTGATGGTGGCGTTCCTCGAGCGGGTGGATGGAATAGATCAGGCGCTGGAGGCCGAGCTGCAGGCCGAGATCAGGGCCCTGGAGAGCCAGGCAGCGGATGGAGAAGAGCCTTCGGAGGGCGGGGCCTGCTGAGCACTGGGGCCGGCCAATGGCCGGCCCTCTGACCGGCGGCCCCTGGGTCATGCACAGCAGGAATGGACGACAACGTGCAGATTATTCACGTCAATCGGTAGTCAGTGTCGCCCCTGGGATGCACGAATCAGTCCGTAGTGATGTGCAGCATTCTCGCCGAGTCTCTCTACGGCGAGTCCAGCCTTTGGTTGATCCCCTGGATGCAGATAGGCATATCCAGTAGACAGCGGACTATCATCCGTGTCAGAAGGCCTCGCGCTCCGGTTGATCCTGAGTCTTTCGCTCGTGGAGGAAGTCATCCGGCACGGGAAGCGCATCCTGAAAGAACGTGTCCCAGCGGCGACCGAGTGGAGAGATGATGCGCTCCTGGCCGCAGGCTCGGACCTCCACGTCTTTCACGGAGTCAGGCAGGCGCAGATGGGCGGGGATGCGCACAGCCTGACTGCGGTTACTGAGGAAGAGCTTGGTGACGGCCGCCACGGGGAGCACCATCCGGGATATACGCGAAGTCTATCCCCTGCATGCCATGGTGGATCGCGGAGTCATCCACCCGATCCATTCAGGGGGCTGAGGGTCAGGCTGGAGCCATCCCCGCCAGAAAGGTCTCGATCCAGCTCCGGTGCCGGTTGGTGGTGATCAGCCCGGCCAGGGAGGGTTGGGAGTCGGGAACCTGAAACTCGGAGCGGAAGCCCCTGGAGAAGGCCTCCAGCCGCGCCGGAGAAAGGGCCTTGATCTGCTGCTGCAGAGCCGCAATCGTGGCGGGCTCCAGGTGCGCATCCACAGACACCGCAGCAGGCTGTTTCGGCTCCATGGCCGCAGGACGATTCGACGGCGGCGGCGCTGCGGTGCTCACCTGGCGTTGCTGCTTGTCGTAGAGGGCCAGGCCGAACGGATTCCCGAAGGTCATCAGTGCCCGCTTCATGGCATCGGTTTCGGCCTCCTTGAGGGCGGATTCATGGGCCAGGCCCAGGTCGGCGTCGATGCCATGGCCCGCGCCGGAGCCCTCGCGGATCAGCTGCCAGCCCGTGGGGCTGCCCACGGTGATCCGCACCCGGGCCGTGTAGGTCACGCTCCAGCCATCGCGCCGCTCACGGCCGATCGGGCGCTCGCGCTCGCCCACGCACCGCAGGGCCAGGGTCTGCCGCTGCCAGCCATCGAACCCGAAGATCCGGTTGGCCTCGGCGATCACCTGCCAGCCCTCGAGGTAGCTGACGCGGCTGCGGCCCTGCTCCCGCTGGCGCACATGGGCGCGATCAAGCGGGGCGGAGAGTGCCGCGATTTGTTGGGAGGTGAAGCCAGAGTTGCTGCTGGTCTCCTGCAGGTTCTGGCTCTGTGGGCACCGGGCCTCGGGGCTGGACGCCTGGCTCTCCTGCGCGGGGCCGGGTGCAGCCTCCTCGCGCAGGCTGTCGCGCAGAAGCTCCAGGGTGGAGCCCGTGCGGCTTCTGCTGGAAGTGCGCGCGGGGCGGCTGGCCGGGAGGGCGGCAGCCGGGCCGGAGAGGGGAATGGTCGTGGTCATGGCAGGGATGGGCAGCGGGGGTGGCGGCGGAGGCTGAGCCGTCAGAAAGCCCGCGGCTGGAGCAAGACCAGCCGGGGCCTGGTGCTCTCAGCGGATCGACCAGTGGCGGCGATGGATCAGCCGGGCGCCCGGCACGGCGGATGCGGCCACCGAGACGGCCACCTGGGAGGCCTCCGGCTTCGGCAGGCCGGCAATGGCGGAGGCGATGGCAGCACGGATACGGGCCTTGATCGAAACCTTGTCCGGGGTGCGGCTGGTGTGGAGCGCCACCAGCTCCTCCGGCAGGGCTTCTGGGTCGTCGATCTCCACGGCTTCGCTGGTGCGGCTGCTGAGGCGGTGATCCACCAGGCGGTGGCTGGTGGCGGCCGGATCGAGGCGGGTGAGCAGGTGCACCAGGGTGGATTCGAGCGCATCGGCGCGGGCGTCCTCCCCCTTGGCCAGTGCCGCAAAGCGGCGGGCCTGGCCCTGGTGGTAGCTGGATTCGGCCCGCAGCCGCTCGATCACCCAGCAGGTGGCATCGGCCTTGCGGGTAAAGGCCTCCCGCACGCCTTCCTCGGCAGCGAGGGCCTCCTCGAGATCGGCGATTGCGTGGGCCCGCTCGGCCTCGTCTTCCGTGTCGAGCCGCTCCGAGAGAAGGGCGATCCAGTGGGTTTCGGCCTGGAGCTCCTGGCCCAGTTCCCAGAGACTGGGCAGGGGTGCAGCGGAGGCAGGGGCAGCAGCAGCCGGAGCAGCAGGGGAAACCGATGCAGGGGTGGCCATGGCAGGAGCGCGGGTGTGGAGGGAAGGAACGAACGGGGGCATCAGGCGGTGATCTGCGCCAGGGCGATCGGCAGGGAAGAGCGCCCCTGCAGGCCGCGGGTGAGCTGCACCAGGGAGGCGGTACCGCGCCCACCCGGGAAGGCCACCACCAGCAGACCTGCGCCGTTCGGCAGGGCCGCCAGTTCGGCGCAGGCGTGCTCGAGCATGCGGCGATTGCGCAGCGGACCGGCGGCACGGCCGTGGCGGTGCCACTGGGCGGGAAAGGGCCGCACGGGCCAGCCGAGCTGATGGGCAGCCAGGCCGATGGCCCGGTCCGCGCCCGGTGCAGCGCCATGGAAGAGGCAGCGCACAAGGCGGCCCTGCGAAAGCCGCAGCAGATGGGCCGCGATCCTGGGTGGAGGCCACCGCAGGGCACGACCACCGGCGGCGATGATCAGCAACTGGCTGATGCGAGGTAAGGCAGGCGGCGCCAATGCGGCGGCCTGAGATAGAGGAGGCATGGCGTAAAGACTGAGCGAAAGCAGCGCTCCAGGGGGTGGGGCCACGGCTCCTCGCTCCCCCTGAGCACCCACTCATCCTAGCAGTACATCTGCACTAAAGCCTAGTCCAGGCCTGGCATCTTGGGCAATCTTCAGGGCCACCCATGAACCACATCTGGACTCCAAAAACACAAGACCAGCGCCCCATCGCAGCCCTCCCGGCGGCGGCGAAGAGAAGAGGTTCACGCGAGTGCCAGGGTCGGCAGCCGCGCAGCGGCCCTGCCGACTTGCGCAGCCCTGGCGCCGCGTG
>JBJTWS010000236.1:0-11588 GCA_046081905.1 Synechococcus sp.
AGTACGAGGAGGTGTACCTGCACGCCTACAGCGATGGCTGGGAGGCTGAGATCAGCCTGGCCCGCTTCCTGTGGAGGTACTGCCATGTAAGGCCGCACAGCTCCCTGGGAGGCAGAACTCCCCATGAGGTCTACACTGAGACCGAACCCTGTTCCTCCTGCCCGGAGTTAACGATGTCAGGGGCCGGAACTGTCCAGTAAAAGGCACCCACCTCACTTCGCTGCCAATGGCCTCCTGGGCATCACCCTGGCGGAGCGGGTGCCCGGCACCACCACGGTGGTGGGGGCCGATCTCCCCCTTGACCAGGCCAACGATGCCCTGCAGCAGGTGGGCAATTCGCTCGCCCAACTCCGGCAGGTGAAGCTGGCCCTGGTGGGTGCCGACGGCACTGTGGTGGCTCTCAACGAAAACCTGTTCGGGGCGTTCCGCCCGGGAGCCCGTCAGGGGGAGGAGGGGCTGAACCAGCTGGTGGATGCCACCACGCCGGTGCTGGCCCGGATCGGGCAGGAGTTCCCGGCCCTCCAGGAAAAGCTCGGCTACGGCGATCGGCTGCTCGCCACCCGGCTCGAGGCGAACAGGAAGAACTGGGAAGTGGCCCTGGCCCGGGCGGTGAAGGTGAACCAGTTCCAGACCTATCTGGTCTTCGCCATCCCCACCGAGGAACTCTTCGCGGGGGCGCGGCGGCAGCGGCAGCTGGCTGTGCTCACGGTGTTTCTGGTGCTGCTGGTGGCGGGGCCGCTGGTGTGGGTGATCGCCCGGCTGGTGACCCGCCAGCTGCGCCAGCTGGCGCGGGAGGCCCAGGCCGTGCAGAACTTCGATTTCGATGCCCCCCGCACGGTGGAATCGGTGGTGAGCGAGATCGATGAACTCGCCACAAGCTTCGATGCGATGAAGGGCACGATCCGCCGCTTCCTGGGGGTGAGTGCCGCCATCGCGGCCGAACCTGATTTTGATCGGTTGCTGGAGCGGGTGCTGGATGAATCGATCGCCAACAGCCGCGCCCAGGGCGGTGCCCTGTTCCTCAACCTCGATCAAGACAACCTCCTCGATCCGGAGCTGCTGCGCAACGCCGCCGGTGAATCGCTTCCGAACAGCCTGCCCAAGTTCCCGCTGGAGGGCATCCGCCGGCTCCTGACGGGCAAGGCCGCCGGCAGCCTGGCCACCAACGGCCGGATCTCCCGCCAGGGGGGCTCCCCGATGGAGCGCAAGCTGGCGGGGGCGCTGGGCTTTGAGGATGTTCCCTATGTGAGCCTGCCGCTGCTCAGCCGCTCCGGCGATCTGCTAGGGATGCTGCTGCTCTGGTTCAAGGTGCCGCCCGCCGAGCGCCGCGTGGCCTTCATGGAGGCCTTCTCCAGCACGGTGGCCACCACCCTGGAAACCCGCCAGCTGATCCGCGCCCAGAAGGCCCTGTTCGAGTCGTTCATCGAGATGATCGCCGGCTCGATCGACGCCAAGAGCCCCTACACCGGCGGCCACTGCAACCGGGTACCGGAACTCACCAAGATGCTGGCCCAGGCCGCCTGCGAGGAAACCGAGGGCCCCTTCGCCGGCTTCTCCCTCTCAGACGATCGCTGGGAGGCGGTGCATGTGGCCGCCTGGCTGCACGACTGCGGCAAGGTGGTGACCCCCGAATACGTGGTGGACAAGGCCACCAAGCTGGAAACCATCTACGACCGCATCCACGAGGTGCGGATGCGCTTCGAGGTGCTCAATCGCGACGCCTGGATCCGTTACTACCAGGCCCTGCAGGAGGGAGGCAACGCCGCCGATCTGGCCGCCGCGCGCGACGCGGAGCTGCAGCAGCTCGACGACGACTTCGCCTTCGTGGCGGAGTGCAACCAGGGCGGTGAGTTCATGTCGCCCGATCGGATCGAGCGGCTGCGGGGCATTGCCGCGCGCACCTGGCAGCGCACCCTCGATGATCGGCTCGGCATCTCCAACGAGGAACTGCGCCGCAAGGAGCTGGTTCCTGCGGCCGCCCTGCCGGCGGCGGAGCCACTCCTGGCCGATCGGCCCGATCACCGCATCGAGCGCCTTCCCTCCGACCGGCTGGCCCCCGAGAACCCCTGGGGCATCAAGCTGCAGCCGCCGGAGCTGCTCTACGACCGCGGCGAACTGAAGAACCTCTCGATCTCCCGCGGCACCCTCACCGACGAGGAGCGCTACAAGATCAACGAGCACATCATCCACACCATCCGCATGCTCTCGGCCCTGCCGTTCCCGCGGCACATGAAGGATGTGCCGGAACTGGCGGGGGGCCACCACGAAACCCTGATCGGCACGGGCTATCCCAAGGGCCTGAAGAAAGAGGAGATGAGCGAGGTGGCGCGCATGATGGCCATCGCGGACATCTTCGAGGCGCTCACGGCGGTAGACCGGCCCTACAAGCCGATGAAGACCCTCTCGCAGGCCCTGAAGATCATGACCTTCATGCGCAAGGACCAGCACATCGATCCCGATCTCTTCGCCCTGTTCATCCGCTCGGGCGTGTACCGCCGCTACGCCGAGCAGTTCCTCAAGCCCGAGCAGATCGACGCGGTGGACGAGGAGGCCCTGCTGGCGGTCTGACCCATGCCCTACGCGGAAGGGGCTGCGGCGCTGGAGCTGGGGGAGGGCTTCTTCCGCCCGGAATCCCGGCCCTCCCGGGATCTGGTGGTGCTGCTGGCGGCCTGGCTGGGCCAGGGGAGCGGTTCGGGTGTGCGCCTGCTCGATGCCATGGCCGGCAGCGGCCTGCGGGGTCTGCGCTGCGGCCTCGAGGCGGGGGTGGCCGCCGTGTGGGCCAACGATGCCGATCCGGATCGGCTGCCGCTGCTGGAGCGGAACCTCGAGCCACTCCATTCCCGGGGGGTGGCCCTCCGCTGCACCGCCCGCACGGCCCAGGCCCTCCTGGCCGACTGCCTGATCCGCCGTGAGCGCTTCGAGCTGGTGGACCTCGATGCCTTCGGCTGCCCCATGGCCCTGGTGCCCCTGGCCCTGGAGGCGGTGGCCCTCGAGGGGGTGCTGGTGCTGGCCAGCACCGATGGCCGCTCCCCCACCGGCCACGACCGGCCCTCGGCGGTGCGGCTGCTGGGGGCTGCGGCCCGGGCCCATCCCGCCAGCTGGGAGCTGTCCCTGCGGCTGCAGCTGGGCGTGCTGGCCCGGGCGGCCTGGGCCCAGGGCCGGGGGCTGGAGCCGCTGCTGAGCTTCAGCGAGGGCCGCACCTTCCGCACGGCGGCGCGCCTGCAGAAGCGGCCGGCGGCCCGCCAGGAGGAGGCGCTGGGGATGGTGGCCCTATGCCACCGCTGCGGCGACCAGCAGGTGCAGAGCCTGCTGCGGCTACGGGGCTGGGCGCCCTGCCGCTGCGGCGCGGAGGCGCCGCCCCTGGCGGTGAGCGGTCCCCTCTGGATCGGTCCGCTGCAGCATCCGGGCGTGGTGGGGCAGCTAAGGGGCCTGGCCCCCAGCCTGCCCCTGGATCCGGCCAGCCTGCGGCTGCTGGAGCGCCTGGAGGCCGATCCGGGCCGCGTAGCCCGCTGCTGGCCCACGGCCGAGATCGCTCGGCGCCTGGGGGTGGGCCCGCCGCGCCTGCAGGTGCTGGTGGACAGGCTGCGCCAGGGCGGCCATGGGGCCTGGAGCAGCGGCGTGATGGCCGGCCAGCTGCGCAGCGATGCCCCCTGGACCGCGGTGCTGGAGGCCGCCGGTGCCCCGGCGAAGCACCCGGATGCTGCTAGATAGGTTCGGCTTGCTCTCCCGCCCCGGACCATGGCCTCTGAAATCTTCGGCACCGCTGCGATCTTCTGGGTGCTGATCCCGGTGGGTCTGGCCGGAGGCGCCCTGCTTCTGAAGCTCCTCAACGACTGACGCGTCCGCTACCGACGCGCCCCTAGGCTCAGCCCGTTGGCGCATCCTCCATGCAGGTTCTGGTTGTTGGCGGAACGGGCACCCTTGGGCGGCAGATCGCCAGGCGAGCCCTCGATGCCGGCCACCATGTGCGCTGCATGGTGCGATCCCCCCGCAAGGCGGCCTTCCTGCAGGAATGGGGCTGTGAGCTCACCCGGGGCGACCTGCTGGAGCCAGGCAGCCTCGACTACGCCCTTGAGGGGCATGAGGCGGTGATCGATGCCGCCACGGCCCGGGCCAGCGATCCCGGCAGCGCCTACGACATCGACTGGAGCGGCAAGCAGAACCTCTTCGCCGCCTGCTCCCGGGCCGGGGTGAAGCGGCTGGTGTTCCACTCCCTGCTGGATGCGGAGCGGCACCGCGGCGTGCCGCTGATGGACATCAAGGCCTGCACGGAGCGGTGGCTCGAAGCCTCCGACTTTGACTACACGATCCTGCGGGGCGTGGCCTTCATGCAGGGGCTGATCAGCCAGTTCGCCATTCCGGTGCTGGAGGGGCAGACCGTGTGGGTGAGCGGGATCCCCACCCCGATCGCCTACATGAACACCCAGGATGTGGCCCGCTTCTCGGTGGCCGCCCTGGAGCGACCCGATACCGTGCGCCGTGCCTTCCCGGTAGTGGGCCCGCGGGCCTGGACCACCGGCGAGATCACCCAGCTGTGCGAGCGCGCCTGCGGCAAGGATGCGCGGGTGTTCCGGGTGCCGCCGGTGCTGCTGCAGCTGATGCAGGGCGTGGCGAGTTTCTTCGAGGCCAGCCTCAACGTGGCCGAGCGCCTGGCCTTCGCCGAGGTTACCGGCGGGGGCCGTGCGCTGGACGCGCCGATGGAGGAGAGCTATGCGGCCTTCGGCCTGGAGGAATCCGAAACCACCCGGCTGGAGGATTACCTGAAGGAGTACTACGACACGATCCTCAAGCGCCTGCGGGAGATGGAGGCCGATCTCGACAAAGACGCCAAGAAGAAGTTGCCATTCTGATTTGTAGCGTTTCCATGAACGGATCGCTCCAGTGGGCGGATTTCCGCCCGTTCAGCGTGTGATGGTGCCGGGGGAAGATGTGGTGGGAAACTTTGCGATTTCTTCGCGGCTCCGTTGGCCCTGATCCTCTTCCGCGGCTTGGGGTAAGGTGAGTTGGTCACCGTTCCAGGAATAAGTTCATTATGTTTACGCTTCAGAAGGCAGCCCAGATCTTTCCAGAAACCCTCTCGGCCGACGCAGTGCCGGCCATCACGGCCCGCTTCCGCCTGCTCAGCGCCGAGGATCAGCTGGCCCTGATCTGGTATGCCTACCTCGAGATGGGCAGCACGATCACGATCGCGGCCCCCGGGGCGGCCCGCATGCAGTTCGCCGAGCCGGTGCTGCAGCAGATCAAGGCGATGGGGCCGGATGCGCAGACGCAGGTGATGTGTGATCTGGCCAACCGGGCCGACACCGCCATCGGCCGCACCTACGCCAACTGGTCGGTGAACATCAAGCTGGGCTTCTGGTACCAGCTCGGCGAGTGGATGGCCGCCGGCCTGGTGGCGCCGATCCCGCAGGGCTACCAGCTCTCGGCCAACGCCTCCGCCGTGCTCGCGGCCCTGAAGGGGGTGGAGCAGGGGCAGCAGATCACTCTGCTGCGCAACTTCGTGGTGGACATGGGCTTCGACCCCCAGAAGGGCGAAGGCCAGCGGGTGATGGAGCCGGTGGTGGCGCCCACGCCCGAGGAGCAGCGGCGGAAGGTGTTCATCGACGGGGTGATCAACCCCACGGTGAACAACTACATGGATCTGCTCAACGCCAACGATTTCGATCAGCTGATCCAGCTGTTCCTCCCCGATGGTGCCCTCCAGCCCCCCTTCCAGAAGCCGATCGTGGGGACCGACGCGATCCTCCAGTTCTTCCGGGAGGATTGCCAGAATCTCCGCCTTCTCCCTGAGCGCGGCTATTCCGAGCCCACCGAGGGCAACTTCACCCAGATCAAGGTGACCGGCAAGGTGCAGACCCCCTGGTTCGGGGCCGGCATCGGCATGAACGTGGCCTGGCGCTTCCTGCTCAACCCGGAGGGCAAGATCTACTTCGTGGCCATCGACCTGCTGGCCTCTCCGGCGGAGCTGCTCAAGTTCGCCCGTTGAGTTCCACCACCCGCACCGGGCTGCTGCTGGCCAGCGCCATTCTTCTGGCCTGGCTCATCAGCCTGGCGGCCCTGGTGGTGGTGGACCTGGCCGCCCTGCCCTGGCCGCTGCTGGTGCTGGCGGTGCTGCTGCGCACCCAGCTGCAGACGGGCCTGTTCATCGTGGGCCACGACGCCATGCACGGCAGCCTCTGGCGGGGGCGTCCCCCCTGGAACCACCGCCTCGGTGCCCTGGCCCTGGCGCTCTACGCCGCCCTGCCCTACGGCCGCTGCTGCCGCCACCACCGCCGCCACCACCGGGCGCCGGGCACGGCCTCCGATCCCGATGCCCCGCCCGATCCCGGCGCCGGCGTGCTCGCCTGGTACCTCCGCTTCATGGCGCGATACCTCAGCGTTTCCCAGATGGGCTGTCTGCTGGGCGGCTGGGCGGTGCTGGCCCTGTTGGCCCGCTCCATGTCGGCCGGAAGCTGGGCGAATGTGCTGGTGTTCGCCAGCCTGCCGCTGCTGCTCAGTTCGCTGCAGATGTTTGTCTTCGGCACGGTTCTGCCCCACCGGGTGCAATGCCGCGCCCAGGGCGATGCGGCTGTGGAAAGCCTGCTGCTGGCGCCCGTTTTCTCCCTGCTGGCCTGCTACCACTTCAGCTATCACCGCCAGCATCACCACTGGCCGGATCTGGCCTGGTTCGAACTGCCCACCCGCCGCTTCGCGCATCTATCCGAGCGGTAGGTACGATCCAGGTCCCCCGAGCCGCGGCCGCCATGGCCAACCCCCCACAGACCGGCGTACCCCCGAATCCGATGGATAGCACTGGGCCCCAGGCCCCCGGTTGGAGTGATCAGGAAGAGGCGATTGCCCGAGCCGCCTTCGATCGGGCCCGGGTGCGGGCGGTGCATGTGCTGATCGAGGCGGTGCAGCGAGAGGCGGTGCTGCTGGATTCGATGGAATCCGTCTGGAATCTGCACGACTTTCTGAGCACGCAGCGCTATCAGATCGAGGGGCGATTCGACTTCCGCCTCGATGGCATCCTCTTCGTGTTTGCCGGTCTGCTCAAGGAGCGTCTGCTTTCCCTCGAAGAACTCGAAGGCCTGGATTCCGAGAAGCTGGCAAAGATCAACGCCATGGCCCGCTTCTGATCCGCCGCCTCCGCTTGTTGGGGCGTAGCTGGGTACAGTTTGCGGTGAACCGGCCAGTGGAATGGCGATTTCCCAGATCAAGAATCTCCAGCGGCGCCTCGCCAACCTCGAGCAGGAGGCGATCGAGGAGATCAACCGTGCCTGCGGCCATGAGCTCTGGCAGAGCATCGGCTTCGATGCCCTCGATGTGCTGGAGAATAGTGATCGCCGGGCCCGGGCGAACTATTACTACGGCCAGCTGCAGACGGTGCGCGAACTGCAGGGTGGGCTCGGCTAAGCCTCCCTATCCGCCGCCGCCGGCCCGCCCCGATTTTCCGCCGCCGGCCCGGCCACCCCGCCCCGGCGAGCGGCGCCGGACCTGCCCTGGACCGGGGCGCAGCAGGGCCTGCAGCCGCTGATGTTCCGGTGGTGTCGCCTCCCGCCACTGGCCCGGTGCCAGGCCCGCGAGGCTGAGGGGCGGCCCGCCATCCATCAGGTCGATCTGGGCCCGCACCAGCCGCAGGGTGGGGTGGCCCACCGCGGCGCTCATGCGCCGCACCTGGCGGTTGCGCCCCTCCCGCAGGGCCAGCTCCAGCCAGCTGGTGGGAATGCTGCGCCGCTGGCGGATCGGCGGCACCCGCTCCGGCAGCGGAGGAGGCTCGATCCGCCGCACCCGGGCCGGCAGGGTGGGTCGTCCCTGCACCACCACGCCCTCCTGCAGCTGGCGCAGGGCAGCCTCGCCGGGCCCCCCCTCCACCTGCACCCAGTAGGTGCGCCAGTGGCCCCAGGCCGGATCGGTGAGCCGGTGCTGCAGCGGCCCGCTGCTGGTGAGCAGGAGCAGGCCCTCGCTGTCGGCATCGAGCCGGCCGGCGGCATACACGTCCGGCACCAGCACGTAGGAGGCCAGGCAGTCCCAGGCGCTGCCGGGTTCGGGGGTGAACTGGCTCAGCACCCCATAGGGCTTGTGGAGGAGCAGGTGGACCAGGGGAGCTGCCTCAGTCGGCCTGGCGGGCCTGCCAGAGGTTCACCACCCCGATCGAGATCAGCAGCAGACCCAGATCCATCGAGAGGGGGGGAAGAACCATGGCGGAAACCGATCCGGTGAAGAAGCGCCGCGACCCTAGGGCCGGCGGCAGGAGCGTGCGGGGCCGCCGGCAGGGCGCCACCTAGAATCAGATCCAACTTTGGTACCGGATTCCAGCCCACCGCATGATTGAAACCTCCGGCGTGATCGAGAAGGAGCAAGGGAACGGGTTCTACCTGGTGACCCTCGAGCAGCCTGCCGGTCACCAGTGCCTCTGCCGTGCGGCTGGCAAGCTCACCAAGTTCTGCATCAAGCTGCGCGCCGGCGACAAGGTGCTGGTGGAGATCAGCCCCTACGACCTCACCCGCGGCCGGATCACCTACCGCGAGCGCAACGCCGGAGCCACCGGTCCGCGTCCGGGCGGCAACCGGCCCGGCGGTCCGCGCCGCCGCTGATCGGTTGCGCCCGGGCTGCCCTCAGGCGGGCACCCCGATCAGCTCCTCGATCGCGGCCTTGAACTCGCTGCGCTGCTTCACGCCGCGGAAGGTGTGGCGCAGTTCCTTGCGGAAGAAGAGCTGCACCGTGGGGGTGCCGCTCACCCCGGCCTGGATGGCGATCTCCTGGTCGGCTTCGATGTCGATCTCCACCCCCTGGGCGGCGCCGCCGAGCTCCTCGAGCACCCGCTTGAGCTGGGGCTTGAGCACGTGGCAGGGGCCGCAGGTGGGGGAGGTGTACACCACCAGCAGGGGCTTGTCGCTGTCGTGGTAGAGCTTGCGCAGGGCGTAGCTCCCCTTCTGCCAGAGGGCGGTGGGGTTGAAGTTGCTCTCCGTGCTCTCGGCGGTGGCCTTGGGTTCGCCCACCTCCTGGGGATCCACGGGGTTGTGGCTCACGGTGATGGCCAGGTCGTGGTGGGTGAGCCAGCGCTCGGCCGCCAGGGCGGCCTGGCAGCCGCTGCCGGCGGCGGTGATGCCCTGGCGCCATTCGGCATCGGCCACATCCCCCGCGGCGAACACCCCCTCGAGGCTGGTTTCCGGCCGGCCGGGGCGGGTCACCAGGTAGCCGTGGCTGTCCACCTCCAGCTGTCCCCGCACCAGGCGGGTATTGGGGGTGTGGCCGATGGCATAGAAGAGGCCCTTCACCGGCAGCTCTTCGGTGGCGCCGCCGTCGCTGCTGGTGTCCCGCAGGGTGATCGCCTCCAGCCACTCGCCGCCGCTGCAATCGGCCACCTGGCGGTTCCAGTGCACGGTGATGGTGGGGTTGGCCAGCACCCGATCCGCCATGGCCTTGCTGGCCCGCAGCTGCTGGCTGCGCACGATCAGGTGCACCTGGCTGCCGTACTTTGTGAGGTACACGGCCTCTTCACAGGCGGAGTCGCCGCCGCCCACCACCGCCACGGGTTCGTTGCGGAACTGGGGGGTGGCACCGTCGCAGATGGCGCAGGCGCTGATGCCGCGGCTCCAGAACTGCTCCTCGCTGGGCAGGCCGAGCCGGTTGGCGCTGGCGCCGGTGGCCAGGATCACCGCCTGGGCTTCGATCACCCGCCCTTCGGCGGTGATGCGGAAGGGGCGTTGGGAGAGGTCGATGGAGGTGGCGTCCGCTTCCACCAGGCGCGTGCCCCAGCGCACGGCCTGGGCCTTCATCCGATCCATCAGGTCGGGCCCGAGGATGCCGTCCGGGAACCCGGGAAAGTTCTCTACGTGGGTGGTGGTCATCAGCTGACCCCCGGGAATGCCCCCGTCCTGAAAGCCCGTGATCAGCAGCGGGCTGAGGTTGGCGCGGGCGGCGTAGATGGCGGCGGTGTACCCGGCGGGGCCGGACCCCACGATCACCAGATTTTCGGGTGCGAGGTTGCCTGGCGCTGGACTTCCGGAAGACGGACCTGCGGCGGCCGGCGACGTGCCCATCGGCTTAGGCGGACTGACTATGAGTTGAGCCTAGGGGATGGGAAGGGGCGCTGGGGAGTCAGATCTCGAGCAGGCCGTCGGTTTCCGGACGCTGACCGTTGCCCAGCTGCTGCGGCACCATCAGCACGTTCGCCTCGAGCATTTCCGGGTGCTCCTCCAGACAGAGAAGCCACTCGCGGAACTCCTCGTTCAGGGCAAAACTGTCTTCGTAGCGCTCCAGCGCGTCGAGGGTGGCCCGCCGGGCCAGTGCCCAGCAGACAGCGACCGTGAGGCGTCGATGCACCGAGGCGTCCATGGCCAGATGGGCGGATGCGCACACGCTGCTCGGCGGCAGGCGAGCGCGTGGTGTTGGTTGACACAACGTCGCAAATTGAACACGCTTTGCCATGGCCCTTCCGCCGCACGGCGGCCGGGATTCAGGCGCTGCGGCGCAGGAAATCCGGCAGCTGCGGCCCCCGCATCCGGATCACCTCCCCGGCCCGGTCCCGCAGGGCCTGCAGCGGCAGGCTGGGGGAGGGGGCCGTTCCGGCCGGCTCCGGCGGCAACGGTGCCACAGAGCTGCGGATCACGTAGGGCTCACTCAGCGACCAGCTGCGGGCGTGGCGCAGCAGCAGCGGATCGGCCGGGGCAAACACGAAGGAGCAGTGGCGCGGCACCGGCTCCAGGGCCGCCCGTTCCCCGTCCATGCGCACCGCCCGGGTGATCGCCTGCAGGAAGCGGGTGCGGGTCACCACGGTGGTGAGGTAGGCCACCACCCGCAGCCGCGGCGCATCGAAGCCCTCGGCGCACATGTCGATGCTCACCAGCCAGCGGCCCTCCCCCCGGCGGAAGGCCTCCATCCGCTCGGCCGCCTCCGGGTCCTGGGAGTGCACCAGCTGCACCGCATCCCCCTCCTCCTCCAGCAGGCCGGTGATGCGGCGGGCGTGGGCGATGTCGCGGGCCACCACCAGCCCGCCGGCTTCGGGATGGGCCTGCCGCACCTGCTCGAGCTTGCGCCGTGCCCGGATCAGCAGCTGCAGGGCGATGCTGCTGGGATCCCCCAGCTGGATGGCCCGCCGCAGGTTGCGGGCCCGCCAGCTTTCCCGCTCCTCCGCCGAGAGGGGCGAGGTCTCGCCGTCGGGGTCGTCGTCGCGGCGGCCGTGGTCAACGCTGCCGTCCTGGAAGCGGAATTCGAGCGGCCGTACGTCGCCGGCCACGATCAGCTCCCGCGGTTCCACGCTGAGGTCGGGCACGATCCGCTCCACCACGGCATCGCCCTCCTGGCTGCGCACCCGGCGGGCGGCGCAGAAGGCCAGGTTGTCGGCCCGGAAGGGGGTGCCGGTGAGGCCCAGCCGCAGGCTGGCGCCGGCGGTGAGCTGGCTGAACGCATGGCCCCAGGCGCTGGCCTGGGGTTCCTCCGGATCGAGGCCGAGGTGGTGCACCTCATCGGCGATCGCCATCCAGGCGCCGAGGGCCGGGTCGGTGAGCTCCCGCAGGAGCCGCTCCTCATGGCGGCCGGCGCTCTGGTAAGTGAGCAGGATCCCGTCGGCGCTGAAGATCTCCGGGCCCGCCTCCGGCTCCCAC
>JBJTWS010000237.1:0-25155 GCA_046081905.1 Synechococcus sp.
GGTGGTCTGGAACACCAGCGGCAGCGCCACCATGTAGGGCACGTTGAGGCGCTTGAGGGCATCGATCGCCTTGGGGTGGTCCTGGCGGGCGGGGCCGCCCACGAGCGCGAAGCCGGTGAGGCTCACCACCCCATCCACCAGGGGAACCTCCGGGTTGAGCGGGTCGTAGAAGAACTGGTTGACCGGCCTGCTGAAATCGAGCCCGCCGCAGAACACCGGGATCACGGTGGCGCCGCGGTATTCCAGTTCCTGGATCACGGCCAAGTAGTGGGCCTCATCGCCCGTCACGATGTGGCTGCGCTGCAGCACCAGGCCGATCACCGGCCCCTTGCGGGCCTGCTCCGAAAGATCCCTGCGGCTGGCGCTCCAGTTCAGGTATTCCTTCAGGTCTTCGAACATTCCCGGCGCCAGCGGGTGCCAGATGCCCAGATCCGGGAACACCACCGGATCGGCCACCTGCAGCTCGGGGCGGCCTTCGCTGCTGCGGGGGAACACGTACTTGTCCGCCAGCATCAGCAGGAAGTTGCGCAGATTGTCTGGTGTTCCCCCCAGCCAGTACTGGAAGCTGAGCATGAAGGAGCGCGCGTCCTGCGCCTTCTCCACCGGTAGGTACTTGAGAACGGTGGGCAGCGTGTTGAGCAGCTTCAACATCGCGTCCTGGAAGCCGGCGCCGCCGGCCTCCTTCCGCTTCTTCATGAAGCTGGCGATGGCGCTCTTGCTCTGGCCCAGCTGGGCCATCGAGAAGGTGCCGAGCTTGTTGAGCCGCATCACCTCCGGCATGGAGGGGAACACCACCGCCGCCTTGAGGCGGTCGCGGTGGGGCGCCACGGCCTCCACCACCTTCTGGGCCAGGTCCTCGATGAAGATCAGCGAGGCGATGAACACGTCCGCCTCGGCCACATCCGAGCAGAAGTCGGCGTAGTTCTGCGGATCGCGCAGCTCTTCGATCAGGTAGCCGCTCAGCTCGATCCCGAGCGGACCGTTCTGGTCGTTGAGGCTGGTGGCGGCGGTGGTGAGGGCGTTCTGGTACTGGGGCTCGAGCACCACGTACACGGCCTTCATCACGGCGCGGCCGTCGCGGCTCGCAGGGCTGACCCGGCGGTTGGCGGAGCGGACCTGCGTGAACATGCGCGCGGATTGAGCAATGTGAAGGAGCCTACGTAGGGCCCGGCATCGGCGCGAGCCTTTCCGGCAAGGCGTTACAGGGCTGCGGCAGGGGCAGCCCGCATAGGCTCGGCAGGCTCCCAAACCTCCCCATGACGAGCGCCCCCGAACCCTCCTCCACCGCCTCCGCGCCGGTTGCCGCGCCGATCCCCGTGGTGGTGGCCGGAGCCCTCGGCCGTATGGGCGCCGAGGTGGTGAAGGCCGTGCTGGCCGCCCCGGACTGCACCCTGGTGGGCGCGATCGACACCACCCCTGGCCGGGAGGGTGGGGATGTGGGCAGCGCCCTGGGGCTGGAGCCCCTGGAGGTGGCGATCACCTCTGATTTCGAAGGCAGCCTCTGCCAGGCCAGCCAGAGCGTCCGCACCGCCGGGCCGGGCCAGGGCGCTGTGCTGGTGGACTTCACCCATCCTTCTGTGGTGTACGAGCACACCCGCGCCGCGATCGCCTATGGGGTGCACCCGGTGATCGGCACCACGGGCCTCTCCCCCGAGCGGCTGGCGGATCTGGCGACCTTCGCCGGCAAGGCCGGCGTGGGCGGGGCCGTGATTCCCAACTTCTCGGTGGGCATGGTGCTGCTGCAGCAGGCTGCCGCCGCCGCCGCCCGCTTCTACGACTTCGCCGAGCTCACCGAGCTGCACCACAACCGCAAGGCCGATGCCCCCAGCGGCACCTGCCTCAAGACCGCCGAGCTGATGGAGGAGCTGGGCAAGGAATTCAACCCCCCCCAGGTGGAGGAGCACGAGACCCTGGCCGGCTGCCGCGGCGGGCTGCGGGAGAGCGGCCTGCGGCTCCACTCAGTGCGGCTGCCGGGCCTGGTGGCCCACCAGGAAGTGATGTTCGGCGCCCCGGGCGAGACCTACACCCTCCGCCACGACACGATCGATCGCTCCGCCTACATGCCGGGGGTGCTGCTCACCATGCGGCGGGTGCGGAGCCTGGAGGGGCTGGTGTACGGCCTGGAGCGGCTGCTCTGATGCTGCTGCCCCTGCGCCCCGGGGAGCTGCAGCGGCTGATCCCGGCTGTGGCCACCGGTCCCCAGTTCGCCGCATGCAGCGGCAACCCCCGCAAGCTGCTGCAGCGCCTGCTGATCTCGGTGATCGGCGGGGTGATCGCGCTGCTTATCAGCCAGAGCCTCTTTTCCAGCCGCTTCGGGCCGGTGTGGCTGGTGGTGGGCTTCGTGTTCCTTCTCTACATGTTGTGGGGGCCGATCCTGGAGGCCGGGCAGCGCAACGCCTCCCTGCGCCGCTATCCGGTGGCGGCCCTGTTCGAGGGCGAGGTGGCCGACCTCTACACCCGCGAGGTGGTGGAGGAGCGGCGGGAGCAGGCGGGCAAGGAGGGGCGCCTCGAGCTGGTGGAGAACCGCCGCACCTGGCTCTGCCTTGAACTGGAGGATGAGGAGGGGTACCTGGGGCAGGTGCGCTTTCCGATGGAGAAGAAGCACCAGAGCATCCGGCGCGGGATGGTGGTGCGGGCGGTGGTGCTGAGCGAGCGGCGCGACTTCTCCCGCATCGGCGCGATCACCGACGCCTGGCTGCCGCAGGCGAAGCTCTGGGTGGGCGAGTACCCCTACCTGCTGCGGCCGGCCTTCGAGGAGCTCTGCCTGCTGCGGCTGCGCTGAGAGCTCCGCCTGGATGACAGACCTGCAACATTGCGTTACAGTCTTCGTAACACCCCGTTACGAGGTCCCCATGACCCAGGCCACTGCTACCGCCCCTGCCGTGATCCGCGGCGCCACCGTCACCACCGAAGACGGCGGTCGCCTCAATGCCTTCGCCACCGAGCCCCGCATGGAAGTGGTGAGCGCCGAGAGCGGCTGGGGTTTCCACGAGCGTGCCGAGAAGCTCAACGGCCGCATGGCCATGCTCGGCTTCATCGCCCTGATCGCCACCGAGATCGCCCTCGGCGGTGAGGCCTTCACCCGCGGCCTGCTCGGCATCGGCTGATCCCCAGGCGCCTATCCGGCGCCGCCCTACGGTCCCGTCCTTTCCTTGAACACCGCAGTGGATGCCCTCCATTGCGGTGTTCTGCGTTCAGACCCCCTCGATGAGCGTGCAGCCGAACCGCATGCCGCTGCAGGCGCAGGTGAACGGCGCTGGCCCCACCGGTGCCCTGGCGGCCCTGGCCCTGGCCGAGGCCGGCTGGGGCGTGCAGCTGCGCGATCCCCTCGACCGGGCCGCGCTGCTGCAGCGCAGCCGTGCCTATGCCTTCACCCATTCCAGCCGTCGCCTGCTCGAGCGGCTCTCCCTTTGGAGCGCCCTGGAGCCGCTGCTGGTGCCCTTCACCCAGCTGCAGCTCTGCGATCTGGCCCTCGATCCCGAGGCCGCCGCGGGCCTGCCCTTCACGCCCCACGACCTGCCCCGCAGCGAACGCACCACCGCGGCGGCGGTGGGCTGGATCGGTCTGCACGCCCCCCTGCTGGAGGTGCTGCTCGCCCGGCTGCAGGCCCACCCGGCCGTGCAACTGCTGCTGGGCGACGACCCCGCCGCCCCGGCGGCTTCGCCGGCGGTGGACCTGCTGGTGGCCGCCGACGGCTCCGCCTCCCCCACCCGCCAGGCCCACGGGATCGGTGTCTGGCGTCTGCCCTACCGCCAGGCCTGCCTCACGGCCCGAGTCGAACTGGAGGGAAGCGCCCCCCACCAGGCCTGGGAGCTGCTCCGTCCGGAGGGCCCCTTCGCCCTGCTGCCCCTCGGCGGCCCCCAGGTGCAAGTGGTGTGGAGCGCCCCCCGCGAGCGCTGCCGCCGGCGGGAGGAGGCCGGCGGTGCGGCCCTGCTCGATGCCCTGGCCTCGGCCCTGCCGGATCGCTTCCGGCCCCACACCCTCACGGACACGCCCCGGGCCTTCCCGGTGGAGCTGCTGCTGGCACACCGGCTCCAGAAGGGGTCGCTGGTGCTGGTGGGGGAGAGCGCCCACCGCTGCCATCCGGTGGGCGGCCAGGGCCTCAACCTCTGCTGGCGCGATGTGGCGGTGCTGCACCGGCTCGCCGGCCGCGCCGCCCTGGGCCAGCTCCCCGTGGGCCGGCTGCCGGCGGCCTACGCCCGCCGCCGCTGGCTGGATGTGGTGGCCACCCTGGTGATCACCGATCTGCTGGTGCGCCTCTATTCGAACCGCTCCCGCCTGCTGCTGCCGCCCCGCCGGCTGGCGCTGGCCCTGCTGCGGCGCTCCGCGGCGCTGCGGCGGCTGCTCCTGTCGCAGATGACGAACGGGGCTTGCCTTCCGGAGCGGGCCTGACAGCATGGCGCCATGGTGATCAGCACGACGCCACAACCCACCCCCTCCTCCGCCCTGGTGCAGTATCTGCGCCAGCAGGTGGGGCTGAGCGAGCGAGCGCTTTCGCTTGGGCTGAAGCAGGCGCGGCTGGAGCAGGCCCCCCTGCCGGTGGTGCTCTGGCGCTTCGGGCTGATCAGCCTGCAGCAGTTCGACCAGGTGCTCCGCTGGCAGAGCGGCCAGAAGGCCTGAGGGCGCGAACGTGTTCCCGGTGCCTCTGGCTCAGTCGTACTGGCTCAGCTATAGATGATCAGCGATTCCACCGGATGCGCGCCGGGCAGGCGGCTGCGGCCCTGCAGATCCGCCAGTTCCGCCACGAAGGCATAGCCGCACAGGCGTCCCCCGGCGGTGCTCACCAGCTCGGCGCAGGCGGCGGCGGTGCCGCCGGTGGCCAGGAGGTCGTCGACGATCAGCACCCGCTCGCCGCCGGCCAGGGCATCGGTGTGGATTTCCAGCCGATCGGTGCCGTATTCCAGGGCGTAGTCGACCCCGGTCACGGGGCCGGGCAGCTTGCCGGGCTTGCGCACCGGCACGAAGCCCAGCCGGGTGGCGGTGGCCAGGGCCGTGCCCACGATGAAGCCGCGCGACTCGATGCCCACGATCAGATCGGGCTGCAGCGCCTCGCACACCGCGCCGAGCCGGCGGATCACCTCCGCCCAGCCCTCCGGATCGCGCATCAGCGGGGTGAGGTCGCGAAAGAGGATGCCCGGCTTGGGAAAGTCGGGGATGTCGCGCACCAGTTGCCGCAGATCGAGCGGGGACGGGCTGGCGACCATGGGGAGAGCGGGCGTGACGGAAGGGCTGTGCCGCTGGCATCATCGCAGCCATGGTTCAGGCTCCCCCCGTGCAGCAACCCCACAAGTCCGCCGTGGGGCGTTCGGAGGGGGGTGCGTCCCTGTCGCGCCGCGGCATGGAGCGCCTCGATCTCATGCTGCTCTGCGTGGAGGCCCTCGACCTCAACGGCGGCGAGGCGATGGTGTGGATGAACGAGCAGCTCGGCTTCACCGGCCTCTTCCCCAACCGGGTGGAGCTGTGGAAGCGCCGCTGCCACAACCCCCTGCGCCGCTCCACCCGCCGCGGCAGCCTCACGGAGGACGAAACCGACGCCCTGATCCGCATCCTCTGTGCCCTGGCGGATCGCCTCTACCCGATGCTGCGGGCCCTCCTCTCCGGCCAGGAGCCCGAGGACCTCACCCGTCAGCGCTGGGCCCTGTTTGAGGCCCGGCTGGCGGAGCTGATCCACGAGCGCATGAATCCCCGCCGCGGCGGCGTGTAGCAGCTGCTCGAGCCGGTGGACGGTGCGGAGCTGCGCCGCCTCCTGATCCAGGCCCTGGTCTTCGGCGCCGTTCCCGGTGGCTTCGAGCGGCTGCGGGCCAGCCTGCGGGACGCGGCACCCTGAGTCCCCCTGCGCCCCCTTCGGACCCCGTTCCCGCCCCCGCCGCCCCCTCCCCCTTGAAGCAGACCTTCCGCTACGACCAGACCAGCTGCCGCCTGCAGCTGGAGGGGCTGCCCGATGTGTCGGTGGGGCAGAGCGGCGCCGTGATCGGCATCCTCACCGGCTGGACGCTGCAGTGGGCCGGGCGGCCCGAACTCGAGGGCCGCCGCGAGCACCTCATGGCGCTGATGCAGGTGGTGCTGCCCTATGCCCGGCAGCTGATCAGCGGCGTGGGCCGCGGGGTGGGCGATGGGGTGCTGCCGGTGGAGATCGCCCCCGATCCGGCCGGCGGCCACCGGCTGCTGCTGCGCAGCAGCCAGCCGGATACCCCCCCGCTCACGGTGAGCCTCGATGACGCCGAACTGGCCGATCTGGTGCGGGTGCTGGACCAGGCCCGCCTCGACGGGCGGGTCACGCTCCAGTGGGAGCTGCCCGATCCGCAGCCGCTGCGGGCCCGGGACCTGATCGATCGCGTGCCGCTGCGCCGCCGTCTGGCGGCCCCGGTGGGCGGCACCGTGGCGCTGCTGGCCACCGCTGCCCTCGGCTGGCTGCTGCCGCCGCCGGCGCCGGTGAAACCGTCCAACCCGGCTCCGGCCGCCGAGCGCCCCGTGGCGCCCGCCGCCCCGGCCGCTCCTTCGTCACCGCCCTCCCCCGGCCGCTGAGTTCCGGCGGCTGGTCACACTGGGGGGGCCCTCTCCTGTACCCCCATGTCGCTCACCTGGTCGGAACTGCGCCGCCGCGTCACCCGGCTGGGTGCCACCCTCGATGTGGTGGTGCGAAGCGACCCGGAGGTGTGCGGCCTGAGTGGGCCCCACTTCCACCTCTCGCTGCACCACGGCGGCCAGGGCGACTGCACGGTGGGAGATCTGTCCCTGGTGGATTGCCCCAACGAACTGGTGCTGATGGAATTCAAGCGCTGGATGCGGGGAGCCGGTCACCGGCTGGAAGGATGAGTCGCCACGAAGCCTCCATCCACCTGCCCCGCACCAGCGGCCCCCAGAAGCGCTCGGTGTTCCGCGGCCGGCGGCGCCGGCCGCCCCGCTGGCGGCAGCTGCTGGAGGCACTGCTGCTGGCGGCCCTCGGGGCCGGCCTGCTGGTGCTGTTGCTGCAGCTCCCCAGCCGCTTCGACACGATCCTGCTGGTGAGCACCGCCATCGCCAACCTGATCGCCGGGCTGGGGCGGTTTCTGCTGGGGCTGCTGCAGCTCGCCGGCCTGCCCTGGTGCTGGCGATGGCCGTGAGCGGCCTGCTGCTGCTGGTGGCCGCCGTGCTGCGCTTGGTGCGGGCTTTCCTACCGCCTGGTCGCCGGACCGGCTGATCGGCGCTACTTCTCAGGCAGTGGCAGCGCTGCACCATGGCCAAGCGAGACAAGGCGGATCGTCCCGCCGATCGCCCCTCTCCCCGCACCGCGGCTGATGCGCCCGCCGCCGCCGCGAGGCTCCAGCCCGCCAAGGGAAAGGGCAAGGCGGGCCGCAAGCCCAAGCACAAACGGGGCGGCAAGGCCAAGGGCGCCACCGGCGGACCTCACGGCCATGGGCCGATGCCGGCGGTGCATCTGCATTTTGGTGAATTGAGCGACCGCTACTACCCCTCCAGCCAGCTCGACGACCTCACCGACGTGGCGATGGAATCGCTGGCGGTGGCCGAGGCCGAGAAGAAGGTGCCGTTCAGCGCCAAGTTCGACCGCAAGCGCTACGAGAAGGAGCTCTCCCGCCTGCAGGAGGAGCTGGTGAAGATGCAGTACTGGATCAAGAGCAGCGGCTCCCGCCTGCTGGTGCTCTTCGAGGGGCGCGACGCCGCCGGCAAGGGGGGCACGATCAAGCGGATCACCGAGCCGCTCAATCCCCGCGGCTGCCGGGTGGTGGCCCTGGGCACCCCCTCGGACCAGGAGAAGTCGCAGTGGTATTTCCAGCGCTATGTGGAGCACTTCCCCAGCGCCGGGGAGATCGTGATCTTCGATCGCAGCTGGTACAACCGCGCCGGGGTGGAGCGGGTGATGGGCTTCTGCACCCCGGCCCAGGTGGAGGAATTCCTCCACTCCTGCCCAGAGTTCGAGCGGATGCTGGTGCGCTCCGGCATCGTGCTGCTCAAGTACTGGTTCTCCGTGAGCGACGAGGAGCAGGAGGCCCGCTTCCAGGCGCGGATCGATGACCCCACCCGCCGCTGGAAGCTCTCCCCGATGGATCTGGAGGCTCGCGAACGCTGGGTGGAGTTCTCCCAGGCCAAGGACGCGATGTTCGCCCACACCAACATCCCCGAGGCGCCCTGGTTCACCGTGGAGGCCGACGACAAGCGCCGCGCCCGGCTGAACACGATCCACCACCTGCTCAGCAAGGTGCCCTACACCGACTTGACCCCGCCCAAGGTCAAGCTGCCCCCCCGCAAGGAGGCCCCCGCCATCTACCGGCCGCCGATCAACGAGCAGTACTTCGTGCCCAACTGCTACCCCTGAGGCCCGTGTAGGCGCTCGATCCAGAAGCCGGCCAGCTGCCACGACGACCACAGGAACATCAGCAGGAACAGCCAGTTCAACCAGGCGGGGCGTTGGCGGGGTTCTGGATTCATCGGGTTCAGGGTTCGGCGGTGGTGTCGCCCAGGCGCTGGATCACGTCCCAGGGGCGCTCGATGCCACCGGGGGTGGCCCAGACCCCGAGCCGGCGCTCGCGGGCCCGCTGCTCGAGCGCTTCGTAGCCCAGGTCCTCGCAGAGGCCCAGGTAGCCGTCGTAGCGGAAGAGGGCGCCCCTCTGCAGCAGGGCGCCGGCCACGTCCCTGCCCTGGAGGCGCACCACGACCACCTCGCGGGCAAACACATCGCGGCCGCGCAGCTCCAGGCTCACGCGGCTCCCGGCGGGCACCAGGGTGAGCAGTTCGGTGCGGGCCTGCCGCGCCCAGGGCTGCTGCTGCGGGCGGGGCGCCTGCACGCAGGCCAGGCGCACGCGCCGTTCGCTGCCGCCCACGCGGACCAGCAGTTCCTGGCCGGTGGGCACGGTCAGCACCACCCCCTGGGAGATCGGACCGGGGGCGGCGGCGACGCCGCTGTTCGCCAGGGCCAGGGCACCGGCTCCGAGGGCGGCCAGGATCCGGGCCACGGGCCGCCGCGGCGGGGGGGACAGGGGGGCGGAGCCCAAGCGTGCGGGGCGATTGGCCGGACTTTACGCAGCCCACCTCGCTCTGGCCATCAGGCCGCCAGGGCCTGCCACTGCTCCAGCAGGGCGGCCGGCACCCGGCGGGGCCGGTAGTCGCGGGGGTCGTTGGGGCCGTGCCGCAACACGGCGTTCACCACCAGCGCCGGCTGGCGGCCGCGGTTGATCGCCCCGTGGGGAACCCCGGGGGGGATGCGCACCAGGCAGGGCTCGTCCTCCCGCAGGGTGATGCGGTGCAGCCGCCGCTGCTGCAGCACCACCAGATCGATGCTGCCCCGCAGCACCATCAGCTGGTCGGTCTGATGGCGGTGGCAGAACAGCTCATCGATCCGCTCGGTGCCCACCTCGGCGATGAGGGTCTCATCGCTGGCCTGGGGCTCACAGAACAGGGTGTGGCCGGAGAAGGAACGGGCTACGGAAAGGAGCTCGACGGTACGGGCCAGGCCCATGGCGCAGAAGCAAGTGGTGTGAAGACTTGCAACTGAATCTTGGGGGCTGCGTGTCTTCGGCTACCCGGACTCGCCCTTGTCAGCGTTCCAAGGCGCCGGGCCTGACCCTCAGGAGCCCTGGCGGTGGCCCTCCATCCAGCAGCGGGGCAGGGCCTCGCCGGTGGGAAACATCAGCTTCAGCTTGGGAAAGTCCTCGGTTTCCTGGATCTCCTCGCCGGCGTGCAGACGGCCCTGCACGTGGCTCACGAAGGGATCGAACAATTGCTTGAGATCCTGCACCTCCACGAGGGCCTCGTCCTCCTGGCGCACCTTCAGGAACATGGCAACCTCCAGACCGAACCGGTCCTGGTTTTTCTTCAGTCTGGTGGCGGGGACTGGGTTTCGGTAGCCACCGTTACGTTTGTTCCCCTCGCCGCCGCCCCCTGGGCTGGGGCCTCTTTTCCCCCATCCCGTGACGCATCGGTGGACGGGGACCCGGGGCACAGGTAGATCAGGGCCAGCGACCCGTTCCGCTGCCCCATGGCGCACCACCAGATCCTGATCGTTGGCGGCGGTGCCGCTGGCCTCACGGCCGCCAGCCAGCTGCACCGCGCCCGACCGGAGCTAAAGCTGGCCATCCTCGAGCCCTCGGCCGATCACTACTACCAGCCCGGCTGGACCCTGGTGGGCGGCGGCGTGTTCACCCTCGAGCAGACCCGCCGCTCCGAGGCCGGGCTGATCCCCGCCGGTGTGACCTGGATCCAGGACGGTGCCGCCGAATTCGACCCGGAGGCCAACCGGGTGATCACCACCGCCGGCGAGACCCTCACCTACGACGTGCTGGTGGTGGCCACCGGCATCAAGCTCTGCTGGGATCGGATTCCGGGTCTGCCGGAAGCCCTGGGCCGCAATGGCATCACCAGCAACTACTCCCGCGAGCACGTTGCCTACACCTGGGAGACGATCCAGAACTTCCGCGGCGGCCAGGCGGTGTTCACCTTCCCGGATACGCCGATCAAGTGCGCCGGCGCGCCGCAGAAGATCATGTACCTGGCCGACGACGTGTTCCAGCGATCGCCGGAGGTGGCCGCCCGCACCTCGGTGATCTATGCCACCGCGACCCCCGGCATCTTCGCGATTCCGATCTACGCCGAGCCCCTCAAGAAGGTGGTGGCCCGCCGCGGCATCGACGCCCGCTACCAGCACACCCTCCGGGAGGTGCGGGCCGAGAGCCGCGAGGCCGTGTTCCAGGTGAAGAAGGGGGAGGAGGTCAGCCAGGAGGTGATTCCCTTCGACATGCTCCACGTCACCCCGCCGATGTCCGCGCCCGATGTGGTGGCCGGCAGTCCGCTGGCGGTGTCCACCCCGGGGGGCTGGGTGGAGGTGGACAAATACACCACCCAGCACGTGCGCTTCCCCAACGTGTTCTCCCTCGGGGATGTGTCCTCCCTTCCCAACTCCAAAACCGCCGCTGCCGTGCGCGGCCAGGCCCCGGTGCTGGTGGCCAACCTGCTGGCCCACCTCGATGGCCAGCCGCTGCAGGCCCGCTACGACGGCTATGCCTGCTGCCCGCTGATCACCGGCTACGGCAGGGTGATCATGGCCGAGTTCGACTACGACGGAAATCCCAGGCCCTCCTTCCCGCTCGATCCCACCCAGGAGCGCTGGAGCATGTGGGTGGTGAAGACCAAGCTGCTGCCCTGGATCTACTGGAACCGCATGCTGCGGGGCTCCGCCCACGAGCGCCAGTTCATGCCGGTGGCTCCCTGAGCGGGGCCGCCTGGGTTTCGCAGTGGCGGCGGTAGAGGGCGGCCCGCTGGTTCTGCTCCAGCCGGTAGAGGGGGATCGTCTCGCCCGGATGCAGCGGGTCGTTCACCAGGGCGCACCAGTGGCGCAGGGTGGCCTGGTGGATCGAGCAGGCTCGGGGATGGGGCACCGGGTGTTCCTCCAGGGAGGGGTGTTCTGGGTGGGGATGGCGTTGGTGCCGCCGCTTGGCGTGGCTCATGGGGCGATCGCCTCGGGGCTGGGCGTGTGCGGCGGCGGGGTCAGGAACAGACCCTGAAGTTCCCGGCGCCGCCCGGGTTCCAGCAGGGTGGGCGCCAGGCTGCGCCAGCGCCCCCAGCACTGCCCCAGCCGCTCCTCCAGGGCCTGGGCCAAGGGCGTGATGGCGTGCCTCGGCTTGGTTCTGCGGTGCACTTGCCCCTCGAGCACGGCGGCGAGCACCTGCAGGTCGTGCAGCTCCCCCAGCACCTCCTGGGCGCTCCTGCAGTGCTGGATCCAGCGCAGGCCGGCTTCGCCGAGGAAGGCCTCGAGGTTCTCGTGGCCGTAGCGCACCCCCTTGAGCCGCTTGCGCAGCTGGTGCAGGGACCCGTCGCGGGGATCCTGCGCGTGCCAGCCCGCCTCGAGAAACAGCCCCCCCACGAGTGCCCCGTGCCAGTCGGGCAGCCAGGGGCCGATCGGCTCCTGGCCCAGGGATGTGAAGTCCGGCGCCTCCAGCCACCCCGCCAGCCGCTCCAGCAGGGTTCGGGTGCCTTCGCTGGTGAGCACGTTCTCCAGCCGGCGGAAGGCCCGCCGGCGCCGCTGCCGCAGTTCCGTCTGCAGGCCCCGCACCAGGCCGTCGTGGGCGGGATCGAGCAAGGGGAGCAGGTCCTGCGCGAGCCGCTCCCCCAGCACGTCCAGATCCCGGCTGAGGCCCGTGACCCGGGTGATCCGTGCCAGCTTCCTCTCGCTCACCCCCCGGGGCAGCCGCAGGGCCGGCGCGAACTGGCGCAGCTGGGTGCGCAGCCGCCGCAGGCTCACCCGCAGCTGATGGAGGGCCTCCGGGTCCTCGTTGCGCAGCACCTCCGGGAGCAGCTTCTCCAGCCGCTGGTGCTGCCGCTGGATCAGTCCGGCGGCATGGCTGCCGGTGCTGGCGGCGCTGCCGGTGCTGGAGGACTGGCTGGAAGGCATGGCGGGCAGGCGGAGACGGCGGCACCGCGGCGGCCCGGGCCCTCCCCACCCGGCAAGCTAGCCCCGTCGCAGGGCTCTGCCCGTCGGGGGGCGATCAGGGCCAGCCGGTTCTGCTGCAGGGCGCTGAAGTTGTCGTCGCTGATCAGCACGGTGCTGGGCCGCCCGTCGGCGAGCCGGGGCCCCGGCGTGATCGCCTCCCAGTTGTCGGGCGGGAGCCCGGCCGCCAGCAGATCCCAGCGACCCCGCTCCTCCCAGCCTGCGCCGCGGAGTTCCAGCAGCCCCAGTTCCGCCCGCCAGCGGGCCGGCGCTTCGAAGCCCCGCCAGAGGGTGAGCAGCTGGCCGGGGGCGCCAGGCGCGGCGGGCAGGCTGAGCAGGTCGGTGAGGCCCAGGGCCGGCTGGCCGGGGGGAATCGGCAGCGGGGGCAGGCTCTGGAGGGAAGGCCGTGCCCCCCGGGCGTTCAGGTCCCACAGCAGGGTGCGCAGGCTGCGGCGAGGTGCGTCCTGCCGCAGGGGATGCTCCGCCGCCAGCAGGAGCTGGGGCGGCGTGCCCGGCGGCTCCGGCGGCGCGGGCCAGAGGGTGAGCGATTCCGGGCCGCCGTTCGATTCCAGGCCGGCGTGGGCCCGCGGTTGCCATTCGGGCGGCAGCGGCAGGCTCTGCTGCAGCCGGCCGGTGCGGCGATCGAAGCGCAGCAGCAGGGCCGGCCGTGGGGGCTCGAGCCGCCCCTCACTCGCCACCCAGGCCTCCTCGCCGCGCAGCACCAGGCCCTCGCCGTCGATGACGTCGGGCAGGGGTTCGCCGGTGCTGCCCTGCAGGGGGAGCACCGCCGTGAGTTCCAGCTCCCCCGCTGCCCCGTTGGCCAGGCGCCGCAGGCCCTGCCACACCAGGAGCACGCCGCGGGGGGCATCGCTCAGCAGCCAGAGGCGGTCGTCGCCTGGCTCGTAGGCCGCTGCCGAGAAGCCTCCGATCACCTCGCCGGTGGGGGCATGCCGGGGCAGCGTGCGGGTCTGCAGCACCTCCCAAGACACCGGGGCCGGGCAGGGGGCCGGGGCGACAGGGGGTGCCGCCGCCGGGATCATGGATCCTGGTTCTGGAGCAGGTTCTTCTTGCTGTCGCGCAGATCGTTCCAGATCCGGCGGATCTCGGCGTAGGCGTCTTCCTGGCTGATCTTGCCGTTGCTCTGCAGACCCACGATCAACCCCACCCGCTCCGCGAAGGATTCCAGGTTCTGGTGGAACATCAGCCGCTCCGGCGACCAGTTGCCGCCGCGGTAGCCGCTGTGCGACTCCATCGGCGAGCGGGTGCCCTGGAAGCGGGAGTTGTCCGGGGAGTCGCCTTCCGAAAACCTTGCCAGGTTGGCGCGTGCATCGCCCAAGACCAGTGCCGGCAGGTGGCTGAATGCGAATCCTAGGCAGCGCCCCTGCGGGGCGAGGGTTAAGAACCGATCAAGGGTGGTGGAGCGCACATCCGTTGTTCTGTCGGCCCCCCTGAAATGGGGTCCCTCGCCTGTGGCCATGGCTTCCCTGTGGCGCCCCTGGCTTCGGCCCCTTTGCGCCTGTCTGCTGCTCCAGGCCCTGCTGGCCGGGAGCGGGGAACTGCTGCATCGTTGGCTCGCTCCCGAGGTTCGATGCTGCGTCTCACCCCTGGAGCTCTGACCTCCCAGCGGCTGGAGGAGCGGCCCGCCAATCTGCCCACGCCGCTGTATGTGCACGGCGGGCTGCGCCCCAGCACCGTCTCGGCGGTGGTGTTCCTGCCCCAGGGACCCCGCTTCCATGCCCCGGTGCAAGAGGCGGAGCTGCGGGACTGGCGGCGGCAGGGGGTACCGCTGTGGCTGCGGGTGCAGGACCTGCGGGATCGGGCTGCCATCGAGGCACTCCTGGCGGACCTGGCGGTGCCGCCGGTGCTGCTGCCGCCGCTGCTGGAGGCCCCCCAGCGACCCCGGGTGGACTCCTTCGGGGAGGCAGTGCTGGTGGTGCTGCACCGGCTCAGCTTTGCCCGGGATCCGGCCCATCTGATCAGCGAGCAGGTGGGGCTGCTGCTGCTGCCGGATCTGCTGGTCACGATCGAGGAATCCTGCAGCGAGGATCCCTTCCCGGAACTCACCCACTGGGTGATTTCCCAGGCGGGAGCGGTGGAACACCGCGACCTCGATGATCTGCTCCACTTCCTGATCGACGATCTGATCGATGCCTTCTTCCCGATGCTGGAGCGCATCGCCAACCGCCTCGATGATCTGGAGGAGGCCGTGCTGCGCCAGCCCCGGCCGAAGCTGCTCAGCCGCACCAGCCAGTTCCGCAGCGGCGTGCGCACGATCCGCTCCCAGATCTGGCCGCTGCGGCACCAGATCCGCACCCTGCTGCGCCAGCGCCAGCAGCTGCTCGGGGTGGAGGCGCTGGGGGGATTTCAGGAGATGGCGGAGCTGGTGGAGATGCTCTTCGACCAATGCGAGCTGCTGCGTGCGCAGTGCGATGCGATCACGCAGGCCTATGCCGCCAGCGTGGGCAATCGCATGAACCAGGTGATGAAAACCCTCACGATCCTCACCAGCATCTTTGCGCCGCTCACCTTCATCGCCGGCATCTACGGCATGAACTTCGATCACATGCCCGAGCTGCACTGGCGCCTGGGCTACGCCGGCGCCCTGGCGCTGATAGCGGTGATCGCCGCCGGGCAGGCCTACTGGCTGTGGCGGCGCGGCTGGTTCGAAGACTGGACCGCGCCGCGCTGAGGCTGCGCTGCTCACCTCGCGCCTCCCGGAGCACAACCTCCCCTTAACCCCTGCTTCCCTTCGCCTGGTTCAGGGTGGACCGGAAGCTGTG
This sequence comes from Synechococcus sp., assembly GCA_046081905.1. Taxonomy (GTDB): domain Bacteria; phylum Cyanobacteriota; class Cyanobacteriia; order PCC-6307; family Cyanobiaceae; genus CBW1002. Next base: position 15,199 of record JBJTWS010000237.1, read on the forward strand.
CCGGGATGAATCCTTCCCCTCGCCCCCTCTGCCTGCGGCCCCCTGGCCCCGCTCTCGTTCCGGTTCTGCTGCTGACCTCCGCCCTGGTGGGCGCTGCTCCCGCCGCCCTTGCCCAGGCCAAGGCGGCTCCGGCGCCCCTGCGGATCGGTGGATCCAGCACGGTGTTCCCGATCGTGCAGCGGGCCATCTCCCTGCTGCCTCCGGCGGGCGGTAACGGGGCGCCACGGTTTGTTCTGGAGGAGAACGGCACCGCCGCCGGCTTCCGCGACTTCTGCGCCGGTCGCCTGGTGATCGCCAATGCCTCCCGTCCGATCAATGCCGCGGAACTGGAGGCCTGCCGCCGCCGGGGTGTGACCTTCTCGGAGCTGCCCCTGGCCTTCGACGCCAACAGCGTGGTGGTGCCCCGCGGCAACACCTGGCTCAAGAGCCTCAGTCTCCCCCAGTTGCGCACGCTCTGGAGCCGCGCGGCGCAGGGGCGGGTGAGCCGCTGGAACCAGGTAGATCCGGCCTGGCCGAACCGGCCGATCCGCCTCTGCGGGCCGGGGAAGGACTCCGGCACCTTCGACTATTCAACCAGGCGGTGAACGGATCCGCCACCAATTCCCGCACCGATTACACCGCCAGCGAAGACGACAACGTTCTGGTGAACTGCGTGGCCTCCAATCCGGATGCGCTGGGTTACTTCGGCTTCTCGTACTACGCCTCCAACCGATCCCGGCTGCGGGCCGTTCCCATCCAGAGCGCCAAGGCCCCCGTGGCGCCCTCGGTGGCCTCTGTGCAGGACGGCAGCTACGTGCCGCTCTCGCGCTTGCTGTTCGTGTATGTGAACGACGGGCAGCTGCGCCGCCAGCCGGAGGCCCAGCGACTGATCACCACCCTTCTGCGCCAGGCACGGCCCATCGCCGCAGCGGTGGGGGTGATTCCCCTTTCGGCAGACACCTACCGACTGGTGGAGGCCAAGTTCTACCGCCATGTGCTCGGTTCGGCGTTTTCCGGAGGTCTTCCCGTGGGACTCACGGTGGATCAGGCCCTACAGAAAAGTCTGGAAAGTTTGCGCCGCCCTGAGTACCGCTGACGGTGACTCTGCGGCGATCCCGATGGTTTTGCAGGACACAGAACGAGAGAGCCTTAACCGAGGCATAACGACTCCGGTTCTCTCTGCTTGCTATCCAAGGTAGGCCCACCCAAAGGCTTTTCAATGACCTTCGTGAAGAAGGCCCTGATCGTCGGAACCCTGGCGTCGCTCGGAGCCGGCGCCACCGCTTCCGCCCAGTCCACCCTCAACGGGGCCGGCGCCACCTTCCCGGCGCCCTTCTACCTGCGGGCCTTCGACGGCCTGGCCAAGAGCGGCGTGCGGGTGAACTACCAGTCCGTGGGCTCCGGCGCCGGCGTGCGCCAGTTCGTGGCCGGCACCGTTGATTTCGGCGCCACCGACGAGCCGATCCAGCCGGCCGAGGCCGCCAAGGTGTCCCGCGGTGTGGTGCAGTTCCCCGCCATCGGCGGCACCATCGCGATCGCCTACAACAACCCCAGCTGCCCCTCGCTCAAGCTCACCCAGAAGCAGGCCGCCGACATCTTCCTGGGCACGATCAAGACCTGGGACCAGCTGAAGTGCGGCAAGGGCCCGATCACCGTGGTGCACCGCTCCGACGGCTCCGGCACCACCTTTGCGTTCACCAACTCCCTCTCGGCCTTCTCCCCCACCTGGAAGAGCAAGGTGGGTGAGGGCAAGACCGTGAAGTGGCTCGTGGGCGTGGGCGGCAAGGGCAATGAGGGTGTGGCCGGCACGATCAGCAACACGCCCGGCTCGATCGGCTACCTGAACCAGGCCTATGTGAAGGGCAAGATCAAGGCGGCGGCCCTGCAGAACAAGGCCGGGAAGTTCGTGATGCCCAACCTGGCCGGTGGCACCGCCGCGCTGAACAACATCCGCCTCGATGCCAATCTGGCCGGCGAGGATCCGAACCCCGCCGGCGCGGCCAGCTACCCGATCTCCACCCTCACCTGGATCCTGGCCTACGAGAAGGGGAACGGGGCCAAGGCGGCCTCCATCCAGAAGGCCATGAACCACCTGCTCAGCCCTGCGGCGCAGGACCTGGCCGACAACCTCGGCTACGTGCCCCTCAAGGGCAACATCCTCGCCGCCTCCCGCAAGGCGGTGGCCCGGATCGGCAAGTGATCCACGTGGGCTGATGCCCGGTGCGGGCGGTGAACCGATCGATTTCTACGATCGGCTTGCCGCCCGCTTTGTTCTGTTCCTCTTCCAATGCCCTTCCCCCGCTTCTCCCCCCGTGTCCCCGCCCTGCTGGCGGCGAGCGGCTTCAGCGCCCTCGGCCTTGCCGCCTGCGGTGGCGGCGGCAGCACCACCATCAGCGGAGCCGGAGCCACCTTCCCGGCGGCGGCCTACCAGCGCTGGAGCAGCGACTATGCGGCAGCCACCGGCAACCAGGTGAATTACCAGTCGGTGGGATCGGGGGCCGGGGTGCGGCAGTTCACCGCCGGCACCGTGGACTTCGGCGCCACCGATGAACAGCTCAGTGAGGAGGAGTTCAAGGCCGGGGAAGCTGGCAAGCGCGGCGTGGTGCAGATCCCCATGCTCGGCGGCACCGTCACGCCCGCCTACAACGTGGCCAACTGCCCGAACCTGAAGCTCACCCAGGCCCAGCTCGCCGACATCTTCCTCGGCAAGATCCGCGACTGGAAGGAACTCGGCTGCCCGGCCGGCCCCATCACCGTGGCCCATCGCTCCGACGGCTCGGGTACCACCTATGCCTTCACCAATTCCCTGAGCTGCTTCTCCAAGGACTGGGAGCAGAAGGTGGGCAAGGGCAAGAGCGTCAGCTGGCCCGTGGGCGTGGGCGGCAAGGGCAATGAAGGCGTGGCGGGCCTGATCGCCAACACCCCCGGCTCGATCGGCTACGTGAACCTCGCCTATGTGAAGGCGCCGCTGCAGCCCGTGGCGCTGCAGAACAAGGAGGGGGCCTTCGTGCTCGCCAGCAAGGAAAGCGGCGCTGAAGCGCTCAACAATGTGGTGCTCAACGAACGCCTCGGCGGCGAGGAGTGCAACCCCGCCGGCAAGGGCAGCTTCCCGATCGCGGCCTTCACCTGGATCCTGGCCTACGAGGGCGGCTACCCCCCGAAGAAGGCCGCGGCGGTGCGCAGCTTCCTCGAGTGGGCCCTGGGCTCGGTGCCCCAGCAGCAGGCGGCGGAGCTGGGCTACGTGCCCCTCACCGGCGAGGTGCTGAGCAAGGCCCGCGCGGCGGTGCAGAAGATCGCCGACTGAGCGCCCACGGATTGCGAACGGATCGCGCACCCGTGCGTCCGTAGGGATAACCGGGGCTTAACCCAGTCACTACCACCCCTTGGTGGGAAGCCCCGGTTGTTCTCCATACTCTCATATGCAATCCGCAGCACGCCACCGTCATGGTGTTCACCCCATCCCCGGAAGCCGGCCACAGCGACGGTTTCCGGGCCGTGCTGGAGGAGAATTTTCAGAAGCGCAGCCTGGTTCATGTCACCGCCGGCAGCACCGTTCCGCTGCTGCGCCACACTGTGTGGCTGGTGGTGCGCGGCATGGTGAAGCTCGGGGCCGTGTCCATCCACGGCGATGAGCTGCTGCTCGGCCTCGCCGGCCCCAATGAGCCCTTCGGCGAACCCCTCACCGACGTTCAGGCCTACCAGGCGGTGGCCCTCACGGACACCGATCTGCTCTGCCTGAGCACCAAGGACATCCAGAACGATTCCCAGCTGGCCCTCGGCATCCTCCAGGCCGTGGCCTCCCGCCAGCGCCAGAGCGAAGCGATGCTGGCGCTGCTGGGGCTGCGGCGGATCGAGGATCGGCTGCGGGGCTTCCTGGAGCTGCTCTCTGAGCACTACGGCCAGCCCTGCCCCCAGGGCCTGCGCCTCAACCTGCGCCTCACCCACCAGGACCTGGCCAGCGCCCTGAGCACCACCCGCGTCACCGTGACCCGGCTGATCGGCGCCCTGCGGGAGGAGGGCTGGCTGCAGATCGATGAGGAGCGCCGCCTGGTGGTGAGCTTTTCGCCGGCCCGCGGCGCCCGCCCGTGAGCCTGGCACCTTCCCCCCTGCCGGAGTCGGGGCTGACGAACAATGGGGAGATGGCCCCCTCCCTGCTGGTCGTCGAGGACGACGACACCATCCGCGAGACCGTCTGCGAGGCGCTCGAGCTCGAGGGCTATCGGGTGACCCCCTGCCGCGATGGCCGCACCGCCCTGGAACTGCTGCAGGCGGCGGATGCGGGCGAGGAGAGCGGACGCTTCTCCCTGGTGGTGCTCGATCTGATGCTGCCGGGCATCGCCGGCCTCGACCTCTGCCGCCGGCTGCGGCAGGTGCAGAACCACACCCCCATCCTGGTGGTGAGCGCCCGCGACAGCGAAACCGACCGGGTGCTGGGCCTGGAGGTGGGCGCCGACGACTATCTGGTGAAGCCCTTCGGCCTGCGGGAGCTGGTGGCCCGCTGCCGGGCCCTGCTGCGCCGCAGCAGCGTGCTGCGGGAGGAGCGGAGGGTGCTGCAGCACGACAACCTGCAGTTGTTCCCGGAGGAATGCCGCGTCACCCGCGATGGGCTGGAGGTGAACCTCTCGCCGCGGGAGTTCCGCCTGCTGGAGCTGTTCATGCAGCATCCCCGCCGGGTGTGGAGCCGCGACAAGCTTCTCGAGCGCCTCTGGGGGATCGATTACTACGGCGACCCCAAGACCGTGGATGTGCACATCCGCTGGCTGCGCGAAAAGATCGAAGACGACCCCTCCAGCCCCCGCCACGTGCAGACGGTGCGAGGCTTCGGCTACCGCTTCGGTTGAGCGGCAGGCGGGGAGCAAAGCGATGGCGGCGGGGTGGGCATGGCTGCTCGGGCTCGGCCTCGGGGTGCTGGCGGGCTGGGTGGGGGCGCGCCGCCGCTGGCCATGGGGTTCCCGCCGCTCCCGCGGTCCGCGGCGGCCGGAGCGGCGGCAGCTGCAGCGCTGGCTCGATGGGGCGCCCTTCGGCTGGCTGCTGGTGGATGGGGAGGGGGTGATCCGCGGCCTCAACCCCCGGGCGGAGCGGCTGCTGCAGCTCCGTCAGGACGGGCTTCACCGGGGCGAGCCGCTGGAGCGGGTCTGCCGCGCCCCGGAGCTCGGCAGTGCCATCAGCAGTGCCCGCAGCCAGCAGCGGCTGCAGCGGCTGGAGTGGGACTTCGGCGAGGAAGACCTCGAACTCCACGCCCTCCCCGGCGAGGACGGCTGGGTGGCCGTGTTTCTACAGAACCGCCGCTCCCTCGAGGCACAGCTGCAGCAGCAGGAGCGCTGGGTGAGCGATGTGGCCCACGAACTGCGCACCCCCCTCACCGCCCTGCTGCTGGTGGGCGACAGCCTCGCCGACCAGGTCCACAGCCGCCATGCGGTGCTGGTGGAGCGGCTGCGGCGGGAACTGCTGCGGTTGCAGCAGCTGGTGGGGGACCTGCTGGAGCTCTCCCGCCTCGAAAATGCCCTGCCCGGGGAGGGGCGCCGGGCCGCCCCGGTGGACCTGGCGGCGCTGGTGGAGCAGGTGTGGATGGGCCTGCGCCCCCTGGCGGAGCCGGCCGGGGTGGGGCTGCAGCTGCGCTGCTCCCCCGATCTGTCGCCACGGGTGTGGGGGGAGGAGGCTCGGCTGCACCGGGCCCTGCTCAACCTGCTGGACAATGCCCTGCGCTTCAGCCCCGAGAACAGCCCGGTGGAGGTGGAGCTGCTGGGCCAGGAGGGCTGGATCCTGCTGCAGGTGCGCGACCACGGCCCTGGCCTGAGCGAACGGGATCTGGAGCACATGTTCGATCGCTTCTACCGCGGCGATCCCTCCCGGGTGCGCAGCCGCCGGGTGGGCAGTGGCCTGGGGCTGGCGATCGTGCAGCAGATCGCCGTGACCCATGGCGGCCGGGTGCAGGCCCGCAACCACAGTGGCGGCAGCGGCGGCGGCAGCGGCGGCGGGGCGGTGCTGGAGCTGTGGCTGCCTCGGGCGCCGTTGGCTCCTCCCGGCGCCCGTGCCGACAGGCTCGATCGCTTGGGCTCAGTGCCCCGCTGACACGACTCCGCCCCGTCCCCCCGCTTCCGGTGCCACCCCCAGGCGGGCAAAGAGGTCCACGCTTTCCGGGTTGAGGCCCACCACCTCCACCTGGCTGCCGCCGGAGCGCAGCTTGCGGATCACCTGGTCGAGGGCCACCACCCCGCTCTGGTCCCAGAGGTGGGCCTCGCCCATGTCGATGGTGACGCGCGCCGGGTGCTCATGCAGGGCGAAGCCCGCCTTGAAATACACCACGCTCACGAAGAAGAGCTGCCCCCGTACCCGGTAGAGGCAGTGCTCGTGCGCCGGCTCGATCCGCTCCACGGTGATCACCTTCGCCACCTTGCGGCTGAACAGGATCGCCGCCAGGGCCACCCCCGCCAGCACCGCCATGGGGATGCGGTTCACCCAGTGGCTGGCCAGCAGGATCATCAGCAGCAGGCTGGCGCCAGCGGTGAAGGTGGAGAGCCGCGTGCGGCCGCCGTTGTTCACGTTCATCACAGACTGCCCCACCAGGGCGCAGCCGGCCATGCCGCCCAGGAACGAGCTCACCAGGTTGGCGATCCCCTGGCCGCGGGCTTCGCGGTTGCGGTTGCTGTCGCTGTCGGTGAGGTCGTCGAGCAGGTCCTGGGTGAGGAAGGTCTCCATCAGGCCTACCAGGGAGATCGCCAGGGCGGTGGGCAGGAGGAAGCCGAGGGTGTTGAGATCGAAGGGAACCTGCGGCAGCCCTGGCGTGGGCTGGCCCGTGGGCAGCCGCCCCAGGCTGGCCACGCCGGGCACATCGAGGTCGAGGCCGATCGCCAGGCCCGTGCCCACCACGATGGCCACCAGGGCGGAGGGCACCGCCCGGGTGACGCGGGGCAGGCCGTAGATGATCGCCAGGGTGAGGGCCAGCAGCCCCCATACCGCCGGCAGCTGGTCGGGCCGCACCGTCACCGTCTCGGGGTGGAAGAGGTTGAGCCCGAGCTGGGGCAGCTGCGCCAGGGCGATCAGCACCGCCAGGGAATTGACGAAGCCCGCCAGCACCGGCTGGGGCACGAAGCGCATCTGGTGGGCCAGGCGCAGGTAGCCCCAGAGGATCTGCAGCAGCCCCGTGAGAATCCCCGCCGCCAGCAGATACTGCAGCCCCAGCCCCGCGCCGAGGGCTTCCCCCCGCTGCACCAGGGAGGTCATCAGCAGGGCGGTGGAGCCTGTGGCTGCCGAGATCATTGCGATCCAGCCGCCCACGAAGGCGGCGGTGATCGCGATGCTGAACGCCCCGAACAGCCCCACCTGGGGGTCCACCCCGGCGATGCCGGAGAAGGCGATCGCCTCCGGGATCAGGGCGAAGGCCACCACCAGCCCGGCGAGCAGGTCGCGGTGGGGCCGCTGCCACCAGTCGCTGGGGAGGTGGACCCTCAACGCGTGGCGGGCTGCAGCGTGGCCACGCACCGTTCCAGGGCTTCGTGGCGGCTGAGCTCGATCTGCTCCGTGCTCAGCAGCTCAAAGAGGCCCAGCTTGCGCAGGCGCTGCAGGGTGGTGTCCTTCGCCCCCACCACGAACACCTGGCGCCCTTCTCCACCGCCTCCTTGATGGCGTTCTCCAGGGCCAGGGCGGCGGTGACCCCCAGGTGCGACACCTGGGAGAGGTCGAACACGATCGCCTCGCAGCTGGCGATGGCGTTGTGCTCGCGGCTGATCGCCTTCGCCACCCCGAAGATCATGGCGCCGTTGAGCTGGAACAGCAGCACCTGGCCGCGGCCCTGATCCAGCAGCTGGCGCTCCACCTCCGTGATGTCGAGGTCGCCGTCGCCGGTGCTGATCGATTTCACGCTCTTGCTCTGCAGGGCGCTGAGCTTGTCGATGGTGAGGATGTTGGCGATGAAGACGCCGATGCCCACGGCGGCGATCAGATCCACCAGAACCGTGAGGCCGATCACCAGGTACATGATCAGCGCGCCGCTGATCGAGACGCGGTGCGCCCGCTTGATGAAGCCCCAGTCGACGATGTCGACCCCCACCTTCAGGGCGATGCCGGCCAGCACGGCCTGGGGAATCTGGGCGGCCACACCCGCGAGGGCGAGAATCCCCACCAGAATCACGGCGCGGCTGATGCCCGAGAGGGCGCTGCGGCCGCCCGCCTGGATGTTCACCACGGTGCCCATGGTGGCGCCAGCACCGGCGATGCCGCCGAACAGACCCGAGACCAGGTTGCCCAGGCCCTGACCGATCAGTTCCTTGTTGGAGTCGTGCTCGGTGCGGGTGATGCTGTCGGCGATCACGGCGGTGAGCAGGGCATCGATGCAGCCGAGCATGCCGAGCACGGCCGCATCGATCAGCATCCTGCTGAGGTGGGGCAGGTCGAAATAGGGGGTGCGCAGCTGCGGGAAGCCGGAGGCGATCTCGCCGATCCGGCGGATGCCCATGGCTTCGTCGTTGGCGCCGGCGTTGAGCAGGGTGAGGGACAGGATCGTGCCCACCACCAGGGCGATCAGCTGGGGCGGAGCGATCTTCTTGAGCTTGCCCGGGGTGAGCCAGAGAATCGCCAGCGTGAGCACCGCCAGGATCACCTCGGCGGGCTGAGCGCCGCTGATCAGCTGGGGCAGGGCCTTGAGGGTGCCCATCACCCCACCCTTGGGGATGGCCTGCCCGAGGAAGGGTCCGAACTGAAGAATGATCAGGATGAAGCCGATCCCGCTCATGAAGCCCGAGATCACCGTGTACGGCATCTGGGTGATGTAGCGGCCCAGCTTCAGGAAGCCGAAGGCGATCTGGAACAGGCCGGCCAGCATCACCACCGTGAAGGCCATGGCCAGGCCGTTCTCCGGATCGCTGGCGGTGAGGCTGGCGATCATGGCGGTCATCACCACCGTCATCGGCCCGGTGGGCTCGGAAATCAGCGTGGGCGTGCCGCCGAACAGGGCGGCGAACAGGCCCACCAGCACGGCGCCCCAGAGGCCTGCGGCGGCGCCCGCGCCGGAGGCCACCCCGAAGGCCAGGGCCATGGGCAGGGCGATCACCGCGGCGGTGACGCCGCCGAACAGATCCCCGCGGATGTGCTGGGTGCTGATCCGGTTGAACACTGCCGTGGGCGAGAACGCCGGCGCGGGGGTGGGGCTATGGAGATGCTGCGAGTGGGAGAGGGATCGTCGACCTGGGTTTTCTGTATTCCCAGAACCTCAGGGGCGACGCTGGCGCGCAACTTACTGTTCACTGGGCACAGTCGGGCGCGTCTGCGGCGGGGTCGGCCCTCTCTCTTCACCCCCCTTCATACACCGGCGGGCCCATCCGGCAGCCCGGCGGGGCCTGCCTAGGGTGCCTGCGGAATCGGAACCGTGGATGAGCCCGATCTTTACGGACAACAGCCTCAGCATCGGCCGCACGCCGATGGTGCAGCTCAACCGGGTCACCGCCGGATGCGGCGCCCGGGTTCTCGCCAAGATCGAGGGTCGCAATCCCGCCTATTCCGTGAAGTGCCGCATCGGCGCCGCCATGATCTGGGAGGCGGAGCGATCGGGCCTGCTCGGGCCGGGCAAGGAGCTGATCGAGCCCACCAGCGGCAACACCGGCATCGCCCTGGCCTTCGTGGCGGCCTCGCGGGGGATTCCCCTCACCCTCACCATGCCGGAGACGATGAGCCTTGAGCGGCGCAAGCTGCTCACCGCCTACGGCGCCCGTCTGCTGCTCACCGAGGGGCGCCTCGGCATGGGCGGAGCCATCTCCGCTGCCCAGGAGCTGGCGGAGTCGGATCCGGATCGCTACGTGCTGCTGCAGCAGTTTTCCAACCCGGCCAATCCCCAGATCCACCACGACACCACCGGTCCGGAAATCTGGACCGACACCGACGGCCAGGTGGATGTGCTGGTGGCGGGTGTGGGCACCGGCGGCACGATCACCGGGGTGAGCCGTACATCAAGCAGACCCAGGGCAAGGCGCTGCTGAGCGTGGC
>JBJTWS010000238.1:0-8408 GCA_046081905.1 Synechococcus sp.
CTTCCAGGCCCACAACCTGCACCGCAGCCTCACGGCCACTCAGAACGTACGCATGGCCCTGGAGATGCGCGGCACCCTCAGCGCCGCGGAGATGGAGCGCCGCTCGCGCCGCATCCTCGAGAGCGTGGGGCTCGGCGATCACCTGGAGAGGAAACCCGCCGAGCTCTCCGGCGGGCAGAAGCAGCGGGTGGCGGTGGCGCGGGCGCTGGTGGGGGAGCCGCCGCTGCTGCTGGCCGATGAGCCCACCGCCGCCATCAACAGCCGCTCCGGCCGCGAGGTGGTGACCCTGATGCAGCGCCTGGCCCGCGAGCACGGCTGCACGATCCTGCTGGTGACCCACGACAGCCGCATCCTCGACATCGCCGATCGCACCCTGTCCCTGGAGGACGGGCGGCTGCGGCAGACCTGAGGCGCCCCGCGCCACGGATGGCCCCAGCGGCTCGGCCCCGGTAGCGTGCCGCCACCTCTGGCCTTTCCATGGCTTCGTTCTCCCGGCGCGCTTCCCTGGTTCCCGTGCTCCTGGCCGCCCTGGCGGCGGCTCCAGCGGGCGCCGAGGCCAAATGCCGCTTTCTGATGCCCCTCGGCGGCAGCGGTGAGCCGGTGGTGAGCAAGCGGATCGGCCCGGATCGCGCCCTGGGGCGCACCAACTGGAACACCGATTTCGTGGTGGACCGCGACTACCGCAGCTACCGCTTCTTCTTCACCTCCGCCTCCACCGAACGGGCCCGGTTTCCGATCGCCGGCTTCATGATCTTCACCGACGGCAGCAACCTGCAGGTGATCAATGAAACCCCCACCTTCGAGCCTGGCGCCGGCCGCGAATTCGGACCATTCCCAGCCGTGCCCGGCCGCCGCAGCCGGCTGATGAACTTCCGGGTGGGCTCCAGCAGCGAGCCCGGTTCCCTGGGCTTCAGCTATCGCATCTCCGTGCAGGGCTGTGAATGAGGCCTCCAGGCCGGCAATCGGGGCTGGCCCGCTTTCTGTGGCTGAGCGCGGCCCTGGTGCTGGCCCTGGGGGCCGTGGCGACGCTCTACCACTCCGATGGTCCCGGCGAACGGATGAAGATCCGCCGCGAGCTGCGCAAGTTCTGATCTCCAGCCGATGACGAACCCGCCCGCCGCCGCCGGCCCGGTCCCCGGCGAAGCCCTCGATCCGGCCCTGCTGCGGCCCTTCTGGTACCCGGTGCTGCCGCTCCCTCAGCTGCAGGAGCGGCCGGTGGCGGTGGAGCTGCTGGGGGAGGCGCTGGTGCTCTGGCGCGATGGCGCCGGTTCCGTGCATGCCGCGCCGGATCGCTGCCCGCACCGCTCCGCCCGCCTCTCCGGCGGCAGCCTCACGCCGGAAGGCCACCTGGCCTGCCCCTACCACGGCTGGAGCTTCGATGGCGACGGCCACTGCCGCTCCATTCCCCAGCAGCCCGATCGGCCGATCCCGGCCAGCTGCCGGCTGCCGCTGTTGCCCGCCCGCGAGAGCTGCGGCTACGTGTGGGTGTGCCTGGCGGCGGAGCCGCGGCTGCCGCCCCCTGTGTTCCCGGAGGAGCACGATCCCGGCCACCGGCTCATCCCCGGCTTCTGGGAAACCTGGCGCTGCTCCCCCTTCCGCCTGATCGAGAACGGCCTCGACAACTACCACCACTTCTTCGTGCACCGCGGCCTGCTGGAGGCCACCACGCCGGTTCCCGATCCGATCGAGGGCGGCCTCGAGGAGCTGCCGGATGGATTGCGCTTCTCGATCCCGCTGCAGGTGCACAACAACGCCGTGCTCACCAGCACCCTCGGTGCCGATGCCGGCACCCTCACGGTGGAGCGCACCGTGCGCTGGATCGCGCCCCTGGGGCTGAGCCTCGAGCTGGCCTGGCCCAACGGCCTGCGGCAGCGGATCGTGCTCTATGCGGTGCCCCGCAACGAAAAGGAAACCCAGGTGAGCCGTTTCTACTTCCGCAACGACCGCGAGGAGGAGGTTCCCGCCGCGGCGATGGTGCGCTTCGAGCGCGGCCTGATCGATCAGGACCGCGCCATCCTCACGGCCATGGAGGGCGGACTTCGACCCTGGCCACCGGGCGAACACCTGATCGAAGCCGACCGGCCGATCGCCCGCCTGCGGACGCGCCTGCTGGAGCTGCTTCAGCCCACCTGACGGAGCAGATCGCGGGGGTGGGGCTTGTCGCCGAAGGCGATCGGCGTGCCGGTCATCGCCTCCAGGTAGCGGAAGAAGCGATACACCGGTGCGTCGTTCACACTGGCGTTGCCCACGGGAATCACCTCGGGCGGGAGGGTGGCCGCCTGGCTCTCGATGAAGGGCCGATCCTCCTCGTTGTTGTGGTTCGACAGGTCCTGCAGGGCCTTGTGCATCGGCCCGTTCTCCAGCAGCTCCCGCCAGTGCCCGGAGGCGTAGAGGCAACCCCGCAGCACGGTGCTGCCGCGGCCATCGGGCACGAACAGCACCGCCAGGTGGAGCCCCTCATCGAGCTTGTTGAGCCAGAGATTGGGGGCACCGCCCACCTTCCAGTAGGCCCGCAGGCTCTCCCGGTACTGCGCATAGGTCACCAGCACCGATTGCTCCTCGTCGTTGCACACCATGTGCAGGCCGTTCAGGGTTTCCTGGCCCAGCCAGCGCCGCAGCCGGTGCACCGTGCGGGCGATGGCATGCACGTGGAAGCCATGGGTGTGATCGATGCCGCTGGTGAGCACCAGCCCCCAGGGCCCCACCGGATAGCGGTAATGGAACAGGGACAGGCAATCGGTGCGGGCGGGATCATTGAGCTCCCGCTCGAACTCCTGCGGCAGCCGTGCCGCCGCCAGGGCCTCCGCCACCGCCGGCGTCTGCCAGGCACCGGGATCACCCGAGAACAGATCCCGGCCCGCCGGCAGCCAGAGGAAGCCGCCCCACTCCCGCACGGGCAGGGTCACCATGTGCTCGGCCTCGCCGGATTCCCCGTGGAGGGTGCGCACACAGCGGCCCGCCTGGTCGAATTCCTGGAAGTGATAGGGGCAGCGCACCACCGCGCCCTTCACCAGAGGCGGTGCACCGGCGCAGGAGAACGACACCAGCCGGTGGGGGCAGATGTCGATGTGGGCCGACACCGTGCCGTCGGCGCCGCGCACCAGCAGCAGCGGCAGCTCAAAGGCCCGCAGCGAGACGGCCGATTCACGCCGCAGATCCACGCTCGGAAGCAGCGGCCAGGCCAGCACCTTCTCCGACAGCCAGGGGCGATCGAGATCGAGAAACGAACGCATCGCCCGCTGCCGCGCACTGGCAGCGTAGGGGGTTCAGGCAGTGGAGCTCCATGGCAGGCGAACCGATCCGCTTCACCGATGGGGCGGCCTACGACCGCTTCATGGGGGTCTGGAGCCGCCTGGTGGGGCAGGAGTTCCTCCATGGCTGGCGCCGGGTCCAGACCTGCGCTGGCTGGATGTGGGCTGCGGCAACGGCGCCTTCACCCAGCTGGTGGCGCAGCAGTGCCGCCCGCAGACGCTGGAGGGGGGTGGATCCCTCCGAAGAGCAGCTCGCCTACGCGCGGCTGCTCCCTGCCTTGGGCAGCGCGCGCCTCCAGAGCGGGGATGCGATGGCCCTGCCCTACGGAGCCGATGGCTTTGAACTGGCGGTGATGCCGCTGGTGATCTTCTTCGTTCCCGATCCCCCCCGGGGGGTGGCGGAAATGGCCCGGGTGGTGGCCCCAGGGGGCACGGTGGCGGCCTACGCCTGGGACATGGCGAACGGAGGTTTCCCCTACCAGGACGTGCGTGACATCCTCGAGGAACTGGGACACGCCACGCCGATGCCCCCGAGCGTGGATGCCTCCCGGCTCGAGGCCCTGCAGGCACTCTGGGACGCCGCCGGGCTGGAGCGGATCAAAACCACGCAGATCCCTGTGGAGCGGAGCTTCCCCGGCTTCGAGGAGCTCTGGGGGATCCTGCTGCAGGGGCCGAGTGCCGGGCAGGTCGTGGCCACGCTCTCGAAACCGGACCAGGAACGGGTGCGGGAGCGACTGCAGGAGCGTTGGCGTGTCCGAGGGGAGGAGCCCGTCACCCTGCAGGCCCGGGCCAATGCCATCCGGGGCGAGGTGCCCGGCAGAACGGCCTGAAGGGGGAACGCTCTGGGCGCGGCGATGGCGCACAGCGATCAGAACTCGGTGAAGGGACGAAACACGCAGCGATCGCGGCCGGCCTGCTTGGCTTCAAAGAGGGCCGCATCGGCTCGGGTGAAGGTATCCACGTAGGTTTCGCTGGGCTCGTGCTGGGCCAGGCCGGCGCTCACCGTAATGCGCAGTTCCTTGCCCTCAACCGGAATCACCAGTTCCCTCACTTTCTCCAGAATCCTCTCCACGGTTACCATCCCCACGGAGAAGTCCACGCCCACAAAAAGCGCTAGAAATTCCTCTCCGCCCCAGCGGGCACAGAGGTCGTATTCCCGCATGCTGCGCCGCAGAATCGTGGCGAGCTGAACCAGAACCCTGTCGCCAACATCATGGCCATAGGTATCATTCACCGCCTTGAAGTAGTCGGCATCGAAGACGGCCATGCAGTAGCCATCGCCGTGCCGCAGCGCCCGCTCGTCTTCATCGCGGCAGCGATCCGCCATCAGGCGGCGATTCGGAATCCCAGTGAGCTGATCGTGGGTCGCCGCTTCATGCAGGCGGTCGTTGAGGTCCTTCAGCATGCTCTGGTAGCGGTCGGAGATGTGAATCACCCGCTCCAGTCGGTGCAGCTGGCGCAGATAGCGCTCCGACACACTTTCCCCCTCGGATTGACCATGCTGGTGGCTCCCCTCGCCCTCCGGCTCGACGACATGCTCCAACATGGCGAGCTGCTCGACCATTCGGTCCCAGAGGCGGCTCAGGGCATCGTGGAGAGGATGGCCGCGATGGGCTCCGTCCTCGAGGAGCAGCTTGACCTGCTGCTCGAGCTCGTCAACGATATCTCTGGGAACCATGAATCAGTCTTGCAGGGTCAGGATAGCGAAAGGGAAGGTGTAGTCTTCCTTGAACTCTTCTCCCAGCTCGGCAGATCTCGGATTACGGCTATCGTACATCCAGCGAACCTCCAGCTCTCGACCATCATCAAAGGAATCCTGCAGCAGATCAAATATTTCGATCATCGCACGGATGCTGCTGGTGTTGAGATAGTTCAGCTTCAATTCCAGCCGCAGCGGGCTCTGCGTCTCGTAGAGATAGCTCTCCACCCAGCTGATCACCTGGTCAAAGAGCTCGTAGGTGTTCTCGGGATAAGACTCGCCTGCCATGCTGAGCAGGCCCGCCTCCCAGTCCGCCTGGATGTCCGGCGTGGACTGGCTCCCCGGGAGAGAAAGATTCTGGCCGGTGGGCGAATCCATAGCTCAGATGACCGCTCGGATACTGAAGAAGGCGCGTCCGTCGTCTAACGGATCAAGGGTAGCCTCCAATGGCTGCGAGGCCGTGCGCGCGATCTGAATCAGACCCAGGCCCGCCCCCGTGCTGCTGCCCTGGACCCGGGGCTCCCGGAGTTGCCGCTTGTAGAAGGCCTTCAGGCCGGGGCCATCCAGGGAGGCCAGGTGGCGAATCCGCTCCAGCAGGGCCTCCCCATCCTCCCGTTCCACCACATTGCCGGCGGCCACCGAAAAGCGGGCATCACCGGCATCGGCGATCACCACGGTGGCGGTGGCGGTGGCTTCGTCGTAGCCACGGGCGGCGGTGTAGTGGCGGATGTTCTGACTCACTTCCACGTAGACACTGAACACGTCCATGGCTGCGGTCTGGTGCGACTGGGTCGACTCGATGTGATTCTTCAAGGCCATGCCGATCTCACCAATCAGGGTGCGGGAGATGGGGCCGTTGAAACAGATGAAGATCCTCTCGCCGCTGAAGTAGTTGCGCAGGCTGGCGAGGTTGTGAATGGTGATCGTCATGGCCGCATCCCAAGGCTCCCAGACCCCGGCTCAGCAAGGACAGAAGCTGCGCGGGCCATGTCAGGGGAAACGGAAGGAGAGCACGGTGACATCGTCCCGCTGGGGCAGATCCCCCCGGAACTGGGCCAGGCTCTCGGAAAAGGCCTGGCGCTGCTCTGGCAGGGGCTTGTCGGCATGCTGCAGCAGCCAGGTGGAGAAGCGCTCACTGCCCAGGCCGAAGCCATGCTCCCCGCCCGACTGATCGAGATACCCATCCGTGGTGAGGTAGTAGGTGTGACCCCGCAGCAGGGGAACGTCGAAATCCTCGTAGGCACCGGGACGACGATCACAGATGGCCCGGATGCCCCCCTTGAGCTTGTACACCTCCTTTCCATCGCTCCAGTACAGGGAAATCTTGGCACCGGAGAACCGGATCAGCTGGGCCTGAAAATCCAGCAGCACCAGGCCCATGTCCATGCTGGTGGCGATGGCCCGGCCCAGCTGGGCATCCCCGAGCAGGCTGCGCATGGAGGCATCGATGGCCCGGAGCAGGGCAGCAGGGGAATCGATGCCGAGCTCCTGAATGGATCGATCCACCCCCGCGCGGGCCAGCATGGTCATCATCGCCCCGGGAACTCCGTGACCGGCGCAATCGGCGACACCCACGAGGCAGCGGTCCGCCTCGCTGTGGAACACGTAGTAGTCGCCGCCCACCGTGTCGCGGGGCTGCCAGAGGATGAAATGCTCATCTCCGAACACATCCCGCAGCTGGCGGTCGGGAAGGATCGAACGCTGCAGCAGGCCGGCGTAGCGCAGTGACTCGGCGATCTGATGGTTGGCCCGGATCAGCTTGTTGCTGGAGGCTTCCAGCTCATCGAAGGCCTGCCGCATCTTGGAGAGCAGCAGATTGAAGGCATGGGCCAGCAGGCTCACCTCATCCTTGCCACGCACGGTGAGGTAGATGTCGTGATCGCCGCTTTCGATGCGGCGGGTCTCCTCCACCAGCCGCGCCAGGGGATTGATGATGCGCAGCGACAGGATCCAATAGGAGAGAACAGCCAGAATCGCCAGAATGATCTGGAGCAGCAGCGAGACATAGATCGATCCGTGGTCTCCCACCGCGCCCCGGATCTGGCTGACGTTATAAACAATCAGGTAGAGCAGCACCCCACCGTTGATCAAGGCGATCAGGGTGAAGGTCCTCTGGATCGACAGGTGCTTCCGGGGGGCCATCGGGCTCTGCGGGGTGTCCGGGGGCACGGCGTAGACCGAATTCCGCGCCCCGGGAACCAGGTTCTCGGCACGGTAGTAGGAATCGCCTACTCCTGCCCCCGGGACGGCAGAGGAACTGCCCCGCAGAAAAAGCCGTCGTTTCCGGGCCATGACGTGGCAAGGGGCTCGCGGGTTGGGCTGTGGGAAGATGGCAACGGCCGGAGGGGTGGTCGAGTGGTTGATGGCTCTGGTCTTGAAAACCAGCGAGGCGAAAGCCTCCGTGGGTTCGAATCCCACCCCCTCCGTTTCACCCGGGCCTGAGCCTAGGTCCTCCCGCTGGCCGGTTCCCCATGGCTCCCGCTGGCACCGTAATCACGCCGTGGCCGATCCGCCAGCACAACCAGGCATGCCCTCCTCCGCCTGACGCAGGATCAGGGTGCAGGCCCGCTGGCATTCCCCGTCTTCCAGCGAGCAGAGGGTGAGACATTCGAAGTAGGCCTCCACTGGATCGAAGTCCTGCTCTCCGGTGGCCTGCAGCATCGCCGCGGAGAATCCCGCGGCGCTGGTCAAGTCGGCCATGGATCAGCCCCCCACGGCGAGGGCGGGCACCTCCACCGACGCCGCAGCCTCATCCAGCTGCAGGGAGGCATGGAGCAGATCCATCACCTCCAGGATGCGGGAGGTCTGGTAAGGATCGAGCTGCAGGGTCTGCGCCAGATGCTCCAGGATCAGGCATTCCTGCTCCAGCAGGGGACCATCGGAGCGCATGATCTCCGCCGCCATCGCATAGGCCGTGGGACGCAGCCGCGGCTCCAGCCCTTCGGCGGCCTTCTCCATCAGGCCCTCGGCGCCGAGCTGCCGCAACTGGGCGAGGAGATCATCCATCAGACCGATCATCTCCTGCTCGCTGCGCTGGTTGTAGGGCGCGCGGTAATCCAGCACATGGCGCAGCGATCGCGTCCCGGCACGGGTGAGAATCCCGTCCCAGGACACGGCGGCCAGGGCCACGGCGGCCAGGGCGGTGGGGGTATCCATCGGCGTTGAAGTGAATCACGACCCTTCCATCCCCGTTCATCGGGCGACGCACTTCCGTCTCAACGACAACAGGAAGGGGAAGCTGTCACGGAGATTCATTCCCCGTCATGCAGAGCCACACCGGCAGGCCGGCAGAGCTGACGGAAACGGAAAAGATTCCAGGTATTCGTTCAGGGGGCGGGACAGTGCCGGGTGGCGAGCGGCTCCGCTAAATGCTTGACAGCCGCCTGATTCCTGCTTGGATCTCAGACGGAGACGGCTTGAGATGAGCAGCGCCCCTGCTGGGATTCCAGAAGCTGACT